>DASSOW010000378.1:0-4691 GCA_035700175.1 Gemmatimonadales bacterium
TGCATGGCGGCCAGCCGGCCGTCCTGCCGAAGGATCACCCGGTGGCAGCAGTAGCGGCCGACGCGCTGCGCGCAGCGTTCGACATCGAGCCGGTGTTCATTCGCGACGGGGGCACGATTCCGGCAGTTGCCCACCTGGACGAAGTGCTGGGCCTCAGGTCGCTGCTCCTGCCCTTCGGCCTGCCGAACGAGAACAAGCATGCGCCAAACGAGTGGCTGGACCTTGCGAACTACCGCCGGGGCATGGAGTCCATCGCCCGTCTGTGGATCGGCCTTGGCGAATCCCACGCCGAAAGGAGCATCTGATGTCGCAGGAGCTGACCGCTGCCGAGTCGAGGTCCATCGTCGCGGCCGTCCTAGAGCGCGCCGCAACCATGGGGACGACCATGACGGTTGCCGTCGTCGATGCCGGCGGCTACCTGGTGGCGCTGCAGCGGATGGATGGCGCGCGGATCATCGGTCCTGACATCGCCATCGCCAAGGCGTTCACGGCTGCGGCTTTCCGGACGCCGAGCGGCGACGTGGCGGCGCGGCTGGGGGACGCGCCGCACCTCGTCCAGTCGGTGCGCGACATGACGCAGGGACGCTTCATGCCGCATCCTGGCGGGATTCCGATCCTGCGCGACGGGCAGCTGATCGGGGCCGTGGGCGTCGGAGGCGGCAGCGCCGACCAGGACGTCGAGGTGGCGCGTGGAGCGATCTCGGACGCGGGCCTGACCCCCGGGTAGCTCAGCCCCTGGCGTCTGCCAGGAAGCTGCGCGCCTGCGTGCTCAGCAGCAGGCCGGAGGAGACGACGACCATCTTCATGCCGGCGTCGAATGCCTTCCGCGCCGCCTCCGCATTGCCGACCAGGGTGCCGACGGTCGAGCCGCGATCGACGAGCTCGGTGCAGGCGTTCCACAGCAGTTCCTGGACACGCGGATGGTCGGTCTGGGCGGGCAGCCCGACGGACATGGCCAGGTCTCCGGGTCCCAGGAAGTAGATGTCGATCCCGGGCGTTCCGGCGACCACCGAGGCGTTCTGGCAGCCCACCTCGTCCTCCAGGAGCGCCACGGCCAAGGGCTGGGACTGCGGCTCGCCGAAGTACTCGGCCGCGGTCTGCGTCAGGCCGTAGTTCGCCGCGCGCGATGAGGCCATCGCTCCGCGATGGCCGTGCGGCCAGTAGCGGAGGGCCTGGACAAACCGTTCGGCATCGCTCTTGTCCTGGACGTGCGGAACCATGATCGCGTCGACGCCGGTTTCCGCGTAGAGAAGGACCTGGGTCGGGTCATTCACGGGCACTCGCAGCATGGACGGCAGCTCGGCGGCGTCGGCAGCACGAACCAGCGAGTAGGCGGTTTCGACCCCGATGCCGCCATGCTCGCCATCGAAGAAGACCCAATCGAATCCGACATGTCCCAGGAATTCCACGAGCTCCGGGTTCGGAAAGCTCAGGTAGGCGCCGATCATCGGCTCCGACTGAGCCAGGCGCTCGCGGAAGCGGTTACGCCTCCTGCTCACGTCGAGGGACCGTCGAACACCGCGCCGTTCGCCTCGATCTCCTTGCGAATGGTGTCGATGTCCGGTATCCGCCCCTGGCTGAGCTCTGGCTCCCAGCTGGCGAGCTTGGCAGCCACCTTCTTGGCCTTGTCCAGCACCTCGTCAGCCGCCGACGGTGCGACCACCACGATGCCGTCCTCATCGGCTACGACGATGTCCCCGGGATTGACGACCACGCCACCGCACGCGATCGGAACGTTGATCTCGCCGCGCGGCGAGGAGCTGTTCTGTGCTGGCGCAGCCACGCCTCTCGACCACGCGGGGAAGCCAAGCTCGCGCAGCTGGCTGACGTCGCGAATGGCCCCGTCCACGATCACTCCCCTCACGCCCCGGGAGCGCATGCCGAGGCTCACGTTGCCGCCCCACATGGCGGCGGACGTGTCACCGCGCACGTCGACGACAAGGACGTCGCCGGCCTGCGTCAGCTCCATGGCCATCTTCAGCATGTTGATGCCGCCTACCGGCAACGACACGGTCACCGCCGGACCCGCGATCCGGCCGAGCGGCAGGTAGGCCGGATGGAGGCCCGCCATGGTGTAGGCGCGGTTCATGGCATCGGACAGGTCCACGGACATCATCTCGCCAAGCCTGGCGACGACGTCCGGTTCCGGTCGGTCAATCTCAGTTCGGACGCGAAAGCCGATGTTCTGCATGTGGCCTCCATGGCGCTGTTTCCGGTGGTCTCACGGCATTGACAGGCCACGCTGGACGGCGTAGCGTCATGTCAAGATACTTACCAGTGCGAACAATCGCCCCGGAGCAAGTATCGCCTTGATGGCAGCCCCACCGCAAGACTCAACTGCGCACATGCGTATCGGCGTAATGGGGTGGCGCCTCGGTCGCGGGGGTAATGGTCGGCAGCAATGGAGGACTGCGCCATGAGGGGATTTTCCAGGCGATCGCTGGTCGCCCTGACCGTCTTCGCCACGGTGCTGGCCAGCTGCGGCACGCAGACCGGGCCCTCGGGGTCCGGCGGCGCCACGAAGGACACGGCTGTCATCGTGCAGGGCTCGGAGCCAGATAGCCTGGCACCGGACATCGACGCCATCCGCACCACCGTACGAATTCACAACCACATCTTCGAGGCGGCCACCAAGTATTCGTGGGACGGCTCCGAGATCACACTCGAGCCGAGCCTCACGGACAGCTGGGAGCAGGTCGAGCCAAACCGGTGGCGCTTCCACGTCCATCCTGGCATCAAGTTCCACAACGGTGAGCCACTGACCGCTGAAGCCTTCAAGTTCAGCCTCGATACCTACATCGGCAACAAGGGAATGGTCTCCACCATCTTCGCCGACCGGCAGATCGAGGTCGTGGACGACATGACCTTCGACGTCGTGACGGACGCCGACAACTTTGCGGCCCTTCCGGCCACGATGTCATTCCTGGAGATCTACCCGCCGCAGTACTACGAAGAGGTTGGCGGCAGCGACGAGTTCGGCATCAAGCCCGTTGGGACCGGCCCCTACAAGTTCGTGAGCTGGAACAAGGGCGTCGAGATCAAGCTCGAGGCGAATGCCGACTACTGGGGCGAGCAGAAGCCGCAGATCCAGAACCTGATCTTCCGGTCGGTGCCCGACGCGGCGACGCGCGTCGCTCAGCTGGAGACGGGTGAGGCTGACCTCATCACTGACCTGCCGCCGGAGCTGGCGGACCGGGTCGAGAACCTGGAAGACGCGCACACCGTCGAGATGGGCAGCAACCGTCGACTGTTCTTCTTCTTCAACACGTTCGAAGGCCCAACGGCCGACGTTCGCGTCCGGCAGGCGGTGAACTACGCCGTCGACCGGCAGAGCATCATCGACAACCTGTTCAACGGCCATGCCGGGCCGATCAACGGCATCTACCTGCCCGGCGAGGCGGGTTACAACCCCGACTTCGCCGGATACGAGTTCAACCCTGACAAGGCGCGCCAGCTGCTGGCCGACGCGGGATTCGCCGATGGAGTGGAGATCGACCTCCACTACACGATCGGCAATACCACGCTCGACAAGGAGACGGCGGAGGTCGTCCAGGGCCAGCTCGCCGAGGTCGGGATCACCGCCAACATGGACGGCCGGCCGGTGGCCGCGCTCTCTCAGGACTACGCGAACCAGACCTCAACGGGCATGAACATGTGGTCGTTCGCGCCAGTCTGGTTCGATCCCAGCTTCATCATGATCGTGCACTTCAGCTCCACCGGGCTGTATCGGTACAACGCAAGCGACGAGCAGGACGCGCTCATCGCAGAAGCGTTCTCCGAGACCGATCCGGACACCCGGGTCCAGCTCTACCAGAACCTGGAGAACTACCTGATCATGGAGAAGGCCGTCTGGCTGCCGCTCTACGCGCAGCAGGACATCTACGGAGTCAGCGATGCGCTGAACTTCGATCAGAACGCTCGGCCTGACCAGCTCCTCGACATGGAGAAGGCCAGCTTCGGCAGCTGACTTGCGCTTGCTCCTCCAAGCAGAAGGCCCTCGCTCCGGCGAGGGCCTTCTGCTGCGTACGCGGGCTGCCGCTATTCGACGACCACCAGGCCACCGTCGCCGCGCGGATCCGACGCCCCGGTGAGCGTACCGTCCGCACTCCGCTGCACGGCCGTCAGGCGTGCGGTGTACCACTCCAGCTCCACGTCGTAGCCCAACCTGGCGAGGCCCATCGCGACCTCGGGCGGGAAATGGGGCTCGACGATGATCTGGCGTGGCACGTCCTCGGCATGGATCCGATACGCGGCCACGGCATCCGGCAGCGACATGCCGAAGTCCTCGACGTTCAGGAACGCCTGGATCAGGGCCGTCACCTTCCGCGCGCCTGCCGGCGAGCCGATGGCCAGGTGCAGGGCACCGTCGCGCATGAAGAACGCAGGCCCGCCTCCCGTGACCGCTCGCTTCCAGGGAGCGATGGAGTTCACCCGCCCGGGCTCGGGATCGAACTGGATCATGTGGCAGTTGTGCTGGAAGCCCAGCCCCGGCGTCACCACGCCGGACGAGACGCCGGTCGAGTGCGTGATGGCGGCCGCGTTGCCAGCCGCGTCAACCGTCGTCGAATGCGTCGTCTCGCCCACAAGCGTGCCATCTCCACCCTCGAAGGCGGCGAAGGGTCCCCGCGCGGCAACCTCGCGCTGCTCGGCCGCGTACTCCTTGGAGATCATGCGCTGGACCTCGGGGGGGT
>DASSOW010000379.1:0-2234 GCA_035700175.1 Gemmatimonadales bacterium
GGCGGACGAGGCGGACGAGGCGAGCCAAAGCTCACCCTACGGCGCCAGTCCGTCCAGTCCGTCCGGTCCGCCTTGTATACACTGTCGGCGCGTGGCCCGAGTGGCCCGGCATCCGCCCGAGAATGGCCACTTCCTCAGCCGCCACGAGCAATTGCAGGGCGCAGACGAGGCGCAGGGGCATCACCGGACCGTTGAGCAACGCGACTGGCAACGCAACGCTCACGGCGACGGCCAGCACCTTTGAGCCCCAGGTGTGCAGGCCGGGCATGATACGCCAGCGGAACAGCGACCAGAGAGTTGGAGTGAAGTATGCACCCACGCCGAGAGCCAGCCACACTGCTTCACGCTGGATGAAGCCGGGCCACAGTACGAACATTCCCGGCAGGAGTGTCAGCACCAGCACGCCCGGGCCGGATCATGGAGCGATTCTACTGCCGGGGTCGCCGGTCTGCCACACTCTGGCGTGCCTCTTGCCTTGGACGGCCAGGACCCCTTCAAGGTTGCACCGATGACCAATCCCGGACGCGAACGACGCGTGAGCATGCTCATGGCCGCCGCACTTTGCGTGATGGCGAGCCTCTCGGCCTGCGCCGCCCATTACCTCCAGGTGCCACCCAGGATGGACCTGGCACCGTATGGGCAGGTGGCGCTGGTGGCCTTCCGGGGCGACAACGCGGACACCGTCCTGGCCGGGCTCGCCACCCGCCGCTTCGCCGAATCGGTGCTGAATGGGCAGGGCCGCGGCGAGATCCTCGAGCTGGCGGCTGCGGACACGGCACTCAAGGCGCTGGCCGACCGCGGGGTCGCGGCCGTCTTCCTGGGCACGCTCGTGCTGACTGACCCGCACTCGACCGGACACCTGAGTCTCTCGAACGTGAGCGTCCGGCAGACAGTCACTGCAGAGCTCAGCGTGAGGCTGGTGTCGACGTCGACCGGTGGCACGCTCTGGCGCTCGAGTGCGCGAACCGATGGAACGCTGGGGCGGGCGAGTCTGGCCGGCCTGCGGCCCTCGGTCTCCATTCGCGACAAGGACGAGGCGTACGGCGAGGTGGTGGACCGCCTGGTGGGCACCGTGGGGCAGGATTTTCATCCGACATGGGTGAAGGAGTAGGGGCCCGGCAAGCCGGGCCCGGCAGGCCGGGCCCCTACGGTCCGTCCTCCCGCCTTCCCGTTCTCCTCCACGCTTCCTCCCAATCAATCTCCGGCGCCACGCCGTCGTCTTCCAGCGCCAATGATGCGCGGGCGCGTTCGATCACGGCAGCACCATCCGGCACCGCCAATCCGAACTCCAGTTCCGCCATCCGGCAGAGCCGCTCCTCGCGGGGCCGGCGGTTGACGACGTCCCCGCGAAGCGACGCCGCCACGCGAGCATGCGTCGCTTCATGCACAATGGATGCGGCGATCTGCGCTGGCGTGAACGACGGATTCACCAGGAAGGTGAGCTCGGTGAGAATGGCACACTCGGCGGGGTAGAACGCCCCTCGGCAGGGGAAACGCTGGACCACGAGCTGGTGCACGTCACGCTGCATGCGGCGGTAGCGATGCGGGACGTATCGCTGGAGGAGGCCAAGGGCCTGGTCCAGTCGCTGAATCACCTCACCCGTGTCGATACCGGGTTCGGGGTTGGCGACGGTGACCGGGAGAGAGTGACGAGTGTGATGGGTGGTGGTCATGGGACGAGGGACGAGGGGTCGAGGGGTCGAGGGGTCGAGGGTCGAGAGTCGAGGGTCGAGGGTCGAGAGACGAGGGGCGAGGGGCGCTGGCGACCTGATTGCTTCCGGCGCATGGGGCCCTCGCAATGAGGCTCAGGGATACCTTCGAAGCGCTCAGCGCTCAGCGCTCAGCGCTCAGCTTCCTCTCAATTCTCCGATCCGGCACCAGCCACCAGAGCGCCACCGCGATGTAGAGTGCATCCGAGATCCACTGGTTCAGGAACGCGAGTCCGATCGCCCAGAGGTAAAGCACCGGTGACAGCTTGCCCTTGAGGTCGCGGCCTACCGCAGTCGCAAGCACCGAACCGGGTCCCTCATGCGCCACGATCCGGTGCTGCAGGATTTCGTAGGCGATGGCCGCCATCAGCAGGATAACACCGTAGAGCGCCGTCGGGGCGGCGGCGAAGTGGTTTTCCCCCATCCACGCCGTCACGAACGGCACCAGTGACAGCCAGAACAGCAGGTGGAGGTTGGCCCAGAGGATGCTCCCGGTCACCTGGCGGGTCACGTGCAGCATGTGAT
>DASSOW010000380.1:0-4294 GCA_035700175.1 Gemmatimonadales bacterium
CCCTAAGCCCTAAGCCCTAAGCCCTAAGCCCTAAGCCCTAAGCCCCAAGCCCCAAGCCCATGCTCGCCAACTGGATCACGCTCTCCCGCCTGCCGCTGCTGCTGGTGATCATCCTGATCATCTACTTCGGCTCGCCCGGGCTGCAACTGGCGGGCGTGCTGCTGCTCTTCATCGGCGTCATGCTCGATACGGTGGACGGCGTCGTCGCTCGGCACCGGAAGGAGACCAGTCTCTTTGGCAGCGTGCTCGATATCGCCGCCGACCGCACCTACGAGCTGGTGCTCTGGGTGGTCTTCGCCGAGCTCGGCATGATCTCGGCGGCCGTGCCGCTGATCGTCATTGCCCGTACGACCATCACTGACGCCTTCCGCAGCATCGGCGTGGGGAAGGGCATTCCGCCGTTCGCACAGCACAAGACACCGCTCGGCCGCTTCCTGGTCGGCTCGCCCTTCATGCGCACCGGCTACGCCGTGACCAAGGTGACCGCGTTCTGCGGGCTCGCGCTCACGCGCGCGCTGGCGAGCATGGACCAGCCAACCGATCTGTTGCTGCGAATCTTCCAGTGGGTAACCTGGCTCGCCGTCTTCTTCTGCGTGTTCAGGGGACTGCCGGTGATCGTGCGGACGTTGAGGGATTACTGGGGTATCAGGGGTTAGGGGTTAGGGACCAGGGATGAGGGTTGAGCGACGGGCTTCCGTTCTTCACCCCTAATCCCTGACCCCTGGTCCCTAATTCCTAGTCCAATCCCATCCTCCTCAACCACCCACCGAACCGCGGATCGGGTCGCAGTGCATCCAGCAGCGGGTCCACCTTGAGGTATGCGAGCCAGCCGCGCCGTTCCTCGTAGGCCCGATCCATCCATTCGAACGCCGCGTCGTGGTTGCCCAGTCCGATATGCAGCCGGGCGAAATCCACCGGCGAGACGTAGCGATCGTGCGCGATGCGCTCGAGCTGGCGCAGGCGTGCCTCCGCTTCCTCCCGCTTCCCCTGCTTCACAGCGAGGCGCCCCAGCGTAGCGAATGCGTGGTAGTTGGCAGTCGCGAGCGCCTCCGCGTCTCTCAGCACCCGTTCGGCCTGGTCGAAGTCACCCAGCTCCATGAGTGCGACACCGAGTGCCCAGACGTTTTCATCGTTGGTAGGATTGAGTGCCACCGACCGGCGGAGCTTGAGCGCCGACTCTTCCCAGAGCCGCGCATACTGGTAGAGCCATCCGAGGGAGCCGTGGATGGGAATGCTGGAGGGATCCAGTTCCTCGGCCATGCGGCCCTCGGCGAGCGCCTCCTCCACCCGGCCCATCGCCATCAGGTACCAGGCATGCCACTGACGGGCCGAGGCGTAGCGCGGGTTGAGCTCGATGGCGCGGGCAAATTCCCGGCCCGCCCTTTCCCAATCCCAGTCGTGGATGAAGGTCACCCAGGCCAGCGACGTGTGGGCTTCGGCGAGCCCGTCATCGAGCTCAAGGGCGTGACGCGCTTCCTCCCGAGCTCGGCGCATGCCTTCCGTGACCGGCGCACCGCGATAGTCCACCTGCAGTGCGTAGCTGTCGGAGAGCCCGGTGTAGGCGAGCGCGTAGCCCGGATCCTCCGCGATGGCAGCTTCGAAGAACCTGATTGCTTCGAGCAACCCCGCCTGGGTGCGCTGGTTCCAGGCAAAGCGTCCCTTGAGGTAGAGGTTGTAGGCGTTGACGTTGTCGGTGTAGCGCCTGGGCGTGGGATCGGCGAGGTCGCCAAGGAAGCGAGTGCGCAGCACCGAGACGATGGTCTGCGCAATCTCTTCCTCGAGCGCAAAGATGTCGCCTGCCTGACGGTCGAACCGCTCCGACCAGAGCAGCCGTCCCTCCGCCACGTCACTCAGCTGCGCCATGATCCTGAGCCGCTCACCGGCCCGTCGCACGGATCCCTCGAGCACAATCTGGACGCCGAGCTGCTCGCCCAGGTCGCGGGCGTTCTCACGGGCACCCTTGAAGTGGAAGACCGCGCTGCGGGAGGCAACCTGGAGCCCCTCGACGTTGGCCAGCGCGTTGATCAGCTCCTCCGTGATGCCGTCGCTCAGGTATTCGGTGTCCGACTCGGAGCTCATGTTCGCGAACGGCAGCACCGCGAGGGTGCGCTCCCGGCGCACCGCCCTGACCGGCGTGGTGATGTGCGCCGAGAGCGCATCGGCAAACTGCGCTGCCGTGTCGAAGCGTTCGCCGGGGTCCTTGGCGAGTGCCCGCACCAGCGCCTGCTCCACGGTCGGTGTCACGGTAGGACGCCGCTCGCGGATCGACGGCACCGGGTCGGCGAGATGCTGCAGCAGCAGCGGACGCCGGCTCGACCCGCCGAACGGCGGTGCGCCCGCGAGCAGTTCATACAGCACGCAGCCCAGGGCGTAGATGTCACAGCGGCCGTCCAGTTCGTGGTCGGCGCTGATCTGCTCCGGGCTCATGTAGGCCGGCGTCCCGATGGCGAGACCGCGCTCGGTCACGTTTTCGCTGGCAGCCGCGGTGATGGCCCGCGCGATGCCGAAATCCGCCACCACCGGCTGTCCCTCGTGGATCAGGATGTTCTCGGGCTTGATGTCGCGGTGGACCACGTTCTGCCGGTGGGCGTAGTCGAGCGCCAGCGCCACCGCCCGGCCGATGGCCACGGCCTCGTCGGTCGGGAGACGGCCCTCCCGCGCGAGCCGCTGGCGGAGTGATTCGCCCGCGACGAAGGGCATGGTGAAGAAGAGGAGCGTCGCGGGTCTCGTGTCTCGGGTCGCGTGACTCGTGACCCGTGACTCGCGACCCACTGCCACTTCCCCCGAGTCAAACAACGGCAGGATGCCCGGGTGACTCAACTGCGCCGCGATGCGGATCTCGCGGAGGAAGCGGCTGGTCTCGCCGGCGGAGCGCATCAGGTCGGGGCGCAGCACCTTCATGGCCACGACGCGGCCGTGCCGCAGGTCGTCCGCACGGTAGACCGTGGCCATGCCGCCGCGTCCGATCTGCTCGAGCAGCCGGTAGCGGCCGGTGAGGGCGGTGTCGAGGGCGGTGAGCGTGTCGGGCATGCCGTGGTCGACGGTCAATGGTCAAAGGTCGCAAGTCGCAGGTCACAAGTCACGAACGGCGAGACTTGCGACCTGTGACCTGCGACCCTTAACGCTACATCACCGTGGCCGAATCGCGAGGGCAGCCCCTCTCCGACTCAGCGCCGCAGGTTGAACTGCGTCTCCGCCAGCACGATGCCCTTGTATGAGACGGTGGTCCGCCAGACGCCTTCATTCCACGGTGCCGACGTGCCGGTCTTGAGGTTGAAGATGTACTGGCCGGCGTCGCCGTCGTAACGCCACGCCGTGGATCCCGCCGAATAATCATTGGCCTGGATCTCTTCAGTTGCGGGATCGGAGGTCAGCTGCTTCACCACCAGGCGCAGGTCACCGGCCAGGTCGGTCGCCGGCGTGCCGTCCGCATACGTGGGCGGCAGGAACTTGTGCGGGATGGTGGAGCCGCGCTTGTGGGCGCTGAAGGGTGCTTCCATGCGGAGTGGCGGCAGGAAGCCGGTGCCACTCACGTTCAGCCCGACGAACACGTCGAACGAGCTGGGGGCGCTTTCATTACCGGCGTTGTCGGTTGCGGTGCAGTCCACGGTGGTGGTGCTGCCGATCGAAAGGACCGTGCCGGCCACGTAGTTGCACTGGAAGGTGGAAGGTTCGGACACGCCGCCCACGTCAGCCACCGTGATGTCCAGCGCATCGATGTCGAGCACTGCACCGTTGATATCAGCGGCAATGAGGTTCACCGTGCCGGACGGGAACGAGGTGAAGACCGGCGGCGTGGTGTCCACCACGGTGATGACAAAGCTTCCCGTGGTCTCGATCCCGCCCGAGTCGGTGATGGAGCAGTTCACCGTCGTGGGCCCAAGGGGGAAGGCCGTGCTGCTGGCCGGAGTGCAGACAACATCGCCGGTGATGTCCCCGTCCTCGAGGTCAGTGGCGGTCACCAGCGCTGAGTAGTCCACGACCGCGCCAGCGCTGCTGGTGGCCTCGACCGAGTAGTCGCTCGGAAGGACGAGAGTCGGGGCGGTATTGGCCGTTTCGCACGGGGCGAAGGCGACAAAGACCGTGACCGTGGCACCCGTGATGGCGAGCGCCGCTGGCGCCGAGGTGCTGAGATTGAACGGCGCAATGGCAAAACTGGATGTGCCCGCGCTGGTCGCGCTGGCATTCGCCACGTTTATCGTGACCTGATAGATGTTCGCCGGGTCACGTGCCTCCCTTGCCGCCACATTCACCGTGCCGGACGGGAACGAGGTGAAGACCGGCGGCGTGGTGT
>DASSOW010000381.1:0-22583 GCA_035700175.1 Gemmatimonadales bacterium
TCGTCCCCACCTGCGAGGCATACAGCAGCTTGACCTCTTCGCCCGGGCGCTGCGGCGGACTGTTTCGCTGTACCAGCTGCTCCAGCACCTTGTTGATTTCCGCGGTCTGCACCCGCTTCTCCCGCTCGTCGGCCACGGTGCAGATCAGTTCCAGCAGCTGATGCACCCGTTGTCCCGTCACGGCGGAGACATAGAGGAACGGTACGAAGTTGAGAAAAGGCGCCCGCTCGGTGATGGTCTTCTCGCCGCGCTGGGCGGTCTGGGCGTCCTTCTCCTCGATCAGGTCCCACTTGTTGACGGCCACGATGAGCGCGGTGCCGCGCTCCCATGCCGCCGTGGCGATCCGCAGGTCCTGCGCATGCAGCCCCAGCGCCGCATCGATCACCAGCACACAGACGTCGGCCCGCTCTATGGCGCGCTCGGTACGGAGCGTGCAATAGAACTCGAGATCGTCGGCAACCTTGGAGCGCTTCCGAAGCCCTGCCGTGTCGATGAAGTTGATCGTGCGTCCGTGATAACGCAGCAGCGAGTCGACGGCATCGCGCGTGGTGCCCGCCACCGGCGACACCACGTGCCGCTCTTCACCCAGGAGCCGGTTGACCAGCGACGACTTCCCCACGTTGGGGCGGCCGACTACGGCAACGCCAACCGTGTCCTCGGCTTCCGCGTCGGTGCGCGGAGGCAGCAGCTGGACCAGCGCCTCGAGCAGGTCTCCGGTTCCCTTCCCTGACGCAGCCGCGATCCCATACGGCTCCCCGAAGCCGAGCCGGTAGAAGTCGTACTGTTCAGTGGCGTGCTCCAGCGAGTCGAGCTTGTTCACCGCCAGCACCACCGGACGGCCCGACTGCCGGAGCCGGCCCGCCACGGATTCATCCATGGGGTGAACGCCGTCGCGGCCATTGGTGACGAACAGGATGACGTCCGCTTCATCGAGCGCAAACTCCACCTGTTGTGCAATGGCACGATCCATTGCCTCCGAGGAGTCGGGCACGAGGCCACCCGTGTCCACCAGCCAGAACCGGCGGCCCGACCATTCGGCATCACCGAAGTGGCGATCGCGCGTGGTCCCCGGTTGCTCGGACACGATGGCCCGGCGCCCGCCGATGATTCGGTTGAAGAGGGTGGACTTGCCGACGTTGGGCCGGCCCACGATCGCGACGGTCGGCGTGCTCACGCCGCGCAGGCCAGCGGAAGGGCATCCGAGAAACGTTTCGAGAGCCGCACCTCGGCTGGGTGGCCGCCGGCGAGCTCGCTGAACGGCAGGTCATCCATGAAGAGCCCATCGTCGTTCACGGCTTCGCCCGGGACGAGAATCAGGTCCAGGTCCGGGTAACCGGCGATCGCGCTGGCGATGGCGCGTCCAGGCAGGAGGCCGGCGGTGGTGACCGAGGGCCCGAAGAGCGTGTTCTCGACGGCAATCAGCTCGATGCCGGCGCCCGATGCTGCGCCGATTTCCTGCAGCACCTGCGGCAGCAGCGGTGCCATGGCCGTACCCGTCACCACGCCGATGCGGAGCCCACGCCAGGCCTGGAACAGATCGCGGTCATCGCGGACGCAGCGCTGGAGGAATCGAACGGCGCCCACGCCGTTCTCCACCTGTTCGAAGCTGCCGTAGGCGCTCTCCGGCGGCAGTTCCAGTCCGGCGCGATTGTAGAGCTCATCGGCGCCGTACGCCCAGGTGGCGTCCCGCTCGTGGCGCGCGCGCGCAGCCCAGCGCTCCACGGTGGACACGGCCGCCCGGCACTCCTCCATGGTCGGCTCTCGCACGAGATGGTGCTTGCTATGCTCGGTCAGCCCGACCGGGACCACTGAGCAGTTGAGCACCGCGCTTCCCATGGCGTAGAGGTCGGACAGCGTCTGCTCCATCACCGCGCCATCATTGACGCCCGGTGACATGACGATCTGCGTGTGGAACACGATCCCATGCCCGGCGAATTGCCGCAGCATCGGCACGATGTCCTGCGCGAGCGGATTCCGGAGCACCAGGCGCCGGGTCACGGGATCGGTGGCGTGCACCGACACATAGAGCGGCGAGAGCCGGTATTCGATGATCCGTTCGATGTCCCAATCCTTGAGGTTGGTCATCGTCACGAAGTGGCCGTACCGGAATGACAGCCGGTAGTCGTCATCCCGGATGTAGAGTCCCTGGCGAAGTCCCTGCGGCAGGCCGTCCACGAAGCAGAAATCACAGCGGTTGGCGCAGCGCCGTACCCGCGGCGGCTCGAGGCTCAGCCCGAACGGCTCCTCGAGCGGCCGTTCGATGTCAAAGCGGAGCAGCTCCCCATCCGGCTGGCGGACGTCGAGCTCGAACGCTTCCTCGGCCGAGAGGAATTCCCAGTCGAGGAAGTCATGCAGCTCGCGGCCATTGATGGCGAGCAATTCGGTCCCCGGGAGGAGACCGAGCTCGGCACCCAGCGAGTCAGGATGTACTTCGGTGACCTTCACCATGCGGCAGCGCTCGGCAAGACAGACCTCACAAAATACTTTAAGTCGACGATAACTTCAACTTATGCCGCGACTTCGCCCCCTGGCCCAAAGTGCCCTCTCAGCAGCCAAAAAAGAGCCGCCGCCGGAGTGACCGGCGGCGGCCTCGATCAGAGCGGGAGACGGGACTCGAACCCGCGACAGCCAGCTTGGGAAGCTGGAGCTCTACCAACTGAGCTACTCCCGCAACGCGCGGGAAGATGCCGCGTCGGCGGCGGCGCTGTCAAGCTCGGCCTGCTAGACTCGCTCGGCGGCCTCCAGGAAGCTGCGAAGGTCGGGCTCGCTCACTTCGGGCTCGCCGGGCGACACGTTGTCCAGCTTCCCTTCCCGCATCCACATCTCGAGCTGCCCGACCAGGTCGAACAGGTGGTCAAACGAATCGACGATGAACAGCAGCGGCTGGTAGTGGTCGATCTCGAAATACTGGTTGATGACCCACTCGAGCTGCAGTGGATAGCGCTGGACCTCCGGCGCATCGATGGCATGCGCGATCTCTCCGTAGGAGCTCAGCAGCCCGCTGCCGTATACCTTGAGCGCGTCGCCATCCCGCATCAGCCCGAATTCGATGGTGAACCAGAAGAAGCGCGCCATCGCCTTCTGGATGCTCGTGAGCCGACGGATCCGCTCCTGCTCGTCCGGAATGCTGGCCACGATGCTTGCGGCCGTGTGGGCGCAGTCACCAAATCGCACCAGAGTGTCCGCAAACGCGCGGTCGGTGTGCATCGGCACGTGACCGGCGATGTCGTGGAAGATGTCCGGCTCCGGCAGGTAGTCCAGCGAGTCCGCATCCCGGATCGTGACCGTCGTGGGAAACTCGCGGTTTCTCAGGCAGTCGAAGAACAGGAACGCCGGCACGTACCCGCTCACCGGCTTGGCCTTGAAGCCGGTGAGCGGGCTCAGGAAGCGATTGACGTCATCGAGGTGCGGTACCTGCCCCGGGTCGAGGCAGAGATTGTCGATGCCCTGCAGGAAGCGCGGATTCGCATACTGGCGCCAGCGACTTTCCATCCGCGCAAACAGCCGGCGCCAGGCCTCGTGATTGGCGTCGCTGTAGAGCTCGTAGGGCTGGTGGATGTAGAGCTGGCCACTCGCCTGCGCCCGCTCAATGAACGGTGCCCGGGTGGTGGTCATCCCTTCGCGGGCGGCTTCGATTCCGGTCATGCGCTCCTCCAGGAGTCAACGGTCAACAGTCAACGGTCCAGGTTGACCGCCGACCGTTGACCGCTGACTGTGCTCCCTCCTACTTCAGGGTGTAGCGCCAGCTCGAGATACCCGCACCCTGGGCGGTCGCGCTCACGTCAAAGGTTTCACCCGCCTTGAGAGCCGGCACCGCTACCTCGGCTGTCGACACCGCCGCGCCGTCCTTGTTGACGAATTCAATGGTCAGCGTCACCGGATGGGCCGGGATTGCCTTGCCGGTCGAGTTGGTGGCATCGCGTCCGGTGGCAGTGGCAGTGAACGTGGCGCCACTGGGCGTGACGGCGAGCGCCGGGTTGCTGAGCGCCACCGGCAAGGCGTTGAGCTTGAGACGCGTGGCCACCGCGTCCTTGCTGTCGTTCGTCAGGTTGAAGCCAAAGCCCAGCATTTGCAGGCCCGCTTCACTGGCGGGATCCATGCCGATGAGCTGCTTGCCCCAGCGCACCAGCTCGGGCCCCTTCTTCAGCCGGTAATAGGAAGCCACCAGCATGTACACGGCGTCGCGGTTGTACGGCTCGGCCGAGGCGACCTTTTCCGCCGCCGCCGCCGCATCGGCCCAGCGCTCCTCATTGAACGCCGTGACCGCCGCATTGAACGGGGTGGTGTCAGCCACTGCGGTGCGCTGCACACTCTCCCCCGCAGCCTCAAGCTGCGAGGCCACCGCATTCACGCTGTCCTGCAGGCCGGCGGCCTGGTAAGCGGACATCAGCGCCTTCTTGGCATTGATGTCGTCGGGATGCTTGGCCGTGAACTTCTGGAGAATCGGCACCGCCTCGGTGCCCCGGTTCATCCGGAGGAGGACGACCGCCTTGTTGAAGGTGGCCTGGTCCTGGAGCTGCGCATCGGCGGTGTCAGCCGGCACGGCCAGCGACGAATCGAAGTAGACCAGTGCGCGGTCCATGTTGCCAGCGTCGAACGCCATGCTCGCCAGGTAGTAGTACGCATGGGGCGACTTGGCATACAGGCGATTGGCCAGCTCAAAGTAGGCCGTAGCGGAATCGGTCTGCTTTGCCTTGAGGAATTCGATTCCCTGGTTGATGACCGGCACCCAGGCGGCGCGCCGGTACTTCGCCACGTCTTCAGCGCAATCTGGCGCGAGCGCGACCGCCTTGGAGAGGGCGCTGTCCGCGGCGGTGATGTTGCCCTTGCGCAGCTGGATCCGGCCGAGATAGTACCAGGCGCCCGCGCTCTTGTCCTGGCCATTCTGCTGAATGGCCTCGAGCGCCACCCGCTCGCCGTTGTCGAGGGCGCGAGCCTGGTTTTCCGGAACCCCAGGCTCCACGCCCACCTTCAGGTAGACCTTGGCGGAACTCACCTTGAAGTGCAGGCCCTTGTCGGCCGAGCACTGGGCAGCTTCAAACTTGGGAAAGGCGGCCCGCATGGCCCGGGCAACCTTCTGAGCAACCGGTATCGCCTGCGTGGAGTCCTGCGCCACCGCGGCGGCCGGCAGAAGTCCGAGCAAGAGAACTACGGCGCCAATTTTCATCGTTACTCCTGAGACGTCGAGGTCGTTGATTCGCGGCTGCCAGTCGGCCCGGCACGGCGCGCTCGGTGATCTTGCAACTCTCTTGCCACCCGTGGGACCGGGCGTCCAGTACGACGCGCAACTTCTTGTACATCATCGAGTTCCGGCTTTTCCCTCAAGCCATCTGGAGCCTCGAAAACCTTCACCCGAACCGGCTCACCGTCCTCAGTCATTCGAGTGACAATTTGACGTTCCAAGGTGGTCCGATTCGCACGCCAGACGCGCAGTCCACCCGTCGTGCTGTGACGCAGCAAGGCGTCAGTCACGGCTGCCAGGGCGTCCGGCGCTGCCAGGGCCTCTATCCTGAAAGATACCCGGCCCTTCTTGCCCATGGTGGCCCACACCTGTACGTCCAGGGCGCCGGCAGCTGCCATCGCCTCGCGCAGCGGCTCCAAGTATTCGGGACTCAGGTCGTCGACGTCTGTGGCCAGCACCACAATCTCGGCTGCCTCCTCTGCCGGCTCTGCCAGGATCAGCCGGACAACGTTGGCGTAACTGCCCGGGTTGCGCTCGCCCGCCCCGAAGGAACTCTGGCGCATCCGCCACGCCGACGGCGGCGCCCCGCTGCTCAACGCCCGCAGCAGCGCCACGCCGGTTGGCGTGGAGGCCTCGCCCCGGGCAGGCCCGTCGCTCCGGACGGTGAGTCCTTCAGCGAGGAGCGCGGTCGCAGGCGTGGGGACCGCCATGACGCCGTGTGCAGCGCGTACCCAGCCGTCACCGAGCGCCAGCGGCCAGTGGTAGATGTCCGAGATGCCCAGCTGCTCGAAACCCTCGATCACGCCAACGATGTCGACAAGCGCGTCCAGCGCTCCCACTTCGTGCAGGGCTACGCGCTCTGGTGCCACGCCATGGACCCGGCCCTCTGCCTCGGCCAGGAGCTGGAAGCACGCCAGGGCCCGCGTACGGACCCAGTCGGAAAGCGGTGCCGACTCCACCACGGCCAGCAGCGCTCCCACGTGCCGATGCGCTCCATGGTGATGATCATGAATCTCTTCCGAATCCACCGAACTGTGCGCATGCGCATGCTGATGCGCCGTGACATCACCAGGCCCTTCATGGGTACCGTCAGCAAGGCGGACGGTAACCTTCGTGGCCCTGATGGCCGCTCGATCCACCTCTGCGATGTCCACCGTGACGCCATCGATGCCGAGCCGCGCCGGCAGCCCCCTGAGCCAGGAGGGATCGGCCCCCGCGCCCACGAGGGCGCCGAGGAGCATGTCGCCGCTCACACCGGCGGCCGGATCAATGATCGCGAATCGTCCTGGCATAAGGTGGGAAAGATGGCCGTGAGCGTGCAGCGCGGCAATCACGGGCTCTGGTAGAGCCAGCCTGCGCCGGTATTGAACACCACCACCCGTTCATTGGGCAGGATCTCTCCTCGCCGCGTGAGTTCCGCCGCTGCCGCGAGGGCAGCCCCGCCCTCCGGCGAAAAATCGATGCCCTCGCTGGACGTTGCGCTGGCGGCGGCGGCCAGCAGTGCCTCGTCGCTCACCGCCACGGCCCCGCCTTCCGACTCCCGGAGCGCCTGCAGCATGAGCCGGTCACCGATGGGACCGGGCACCCGGAGACCACTGGCGGCGGTCGCCGGGTCCTTCCAGGGCTCCGCGCGCTCGGCTCCGGTGCTGAAGGCCCGCACCATCGGGGCGCAGCCTTCGCTCTGCACTGTATACATCCGGGGCGCAGGGTCCGTGGTCCAGCCGGCGGCATCCAGTTCCTGGAATGCCTTCCACATGCCGATCAGCCCGGTGCCGCCGCCGGTCGGGTAGATGATCACATCGGGCAGTCGCCAGTCGAACTGCATGGCGAGCTCGAGGCCCAGCGTCTTCTTCCCCTCGATGCGGTACGGCTCCTTGAGCGTGGAGAGATCGAACCAACCGTGCTCCTGCGCGAACTCGCGCGCCAGCTTGCCGCAGTCACCGATGTGACCGTCCACCAGCACGAGGTCACCGCCAAAGCGACGCACCTGCGAGAGAAGCATTGGCGGAGTGGAGCGAGGTGCGTACACTCGCACCGGCAGCCCGGCACGTGCGCCATACGCACTGCTCGCCACGCCGGCGTTGCCGGCGGTTGGCAGCACCAGGCCGCGGGCACCGCCAATGCTGGCGCGGGTGACGGCGGCGGCGATCCCGCGTGACTTGAACGACCCCGTGGGGTTGACCCCTTCGTCCTTGATCCAGAGGTCGTTGAGGCCCAGGTGCTCCGCCGTGCGTGGGACCGCCAGCAAGGGTGTGTCGCCCTCACCCAGTGACACCGGCTCCTCTCCCGGCATGATCGGGAGCCAGTCGGCAAAGCGCCACATGCTGCGTCCCCGCCGTACCGCTGCCCGGTCCTTGAGCGAGTAGCGCCGACGCGGGTAGCGCACCAGCCACGGATGCCCGCAGCTGCAGAGGGTCGGAAGCCCGTCCGGCGAAGCGGTGGCATCGCAGGCGGGACACGAAAGAATCCAGTCAGATCGAGTGCGGGTCATTGCTTGAGGAATTCGAGGATTCGTGTGGCCAGCCCATCCGAAAATCCCGGCAAGGCGGCGATTTCCTGGCGGGTGGCCGTGCGGACGCCGGCAAGGCTGCCGAAACGCTCGAGCAGGAGGTGCCGGCGAGCGGAGCCGATGCCGGGAATGTTGAGCAACTCCGAGGTGATGGTGCGGGCAGTGCGGCGCTTCCGGCTGAACGCCACCCCGAAGCGATGGGCTTCGTCGCGGGCGCGCTGCAGCAGGCGCAGCGACGGCGCTCGACGACCCAGCCGGAGGCTTTCGGCGCGACCCGGCATGAAGACCTCTTCCTCCTTCTTGGCCAGGCTGATGATTGGCAGGTCCAGCACGCCGAGTTCGTGCGCAGCCTTGAGCGCGGCACTCAGCTGTCCCTTGCCACCGTCGATCACCATGAGGTCTGGCATCGGCAGCTGCTCGTCCCGACGGCGCGTGAGGAACCGGGTCACCACTTCATGGATCGCGGCAAAGTCATCCTGCTGCGCCAGGCCCTTGATGCGGAAGCGGCGATACTCGCTCTTGCGCGGACGGCCCGCCTCGAACCACACCAGCGAGCCCACGATGTCCCGGCCCTGATTGTGGCTGATGTCGATACACACGAAGCTGCGGGGGACGGTGTTGAGTCCCAGGTCGCGTCCCAGCGCATAGACGGGGTCTTCCGCCCGCTCCTCGGTCTCGAACGACTCGATGCGCAGGCTTTCCAGCAGGTGGCGCGCGTTGTCATCGGCCAGCATGAGCCAGCGCGCCGCGGTGCCCCGCTGTGGCGTGCTCCACTGCGTCTCCGGAAGCAGCGCCTGCAGTGCCTCCAGGTCCGCCGGCGGGAACGGCAGTGCTACCCTGCGCGCTCTCCCTTCCGCGATGGCGTAGAAGCGCACGAGAAAGGCCGAGAGGACTGCATCGTCCGCCTCTTCCTCCACGCTCTCGAGGAAGCGGTGTTCGCGCGCGATCACGCGACCGTCCCGCACCCGGAGCAGCACGCCCACGGCATCGTCACCGTCGCGGGCATACCCGATGACATCCGCGTCGCCCGTGCCGATGACCTCGACTGCGGCCGGTTCCTCAAGGCGCTCCAGCCACTTGAGTGCATCGCGCAGCTCCTGCGCCCGCTCGAAGTCCTCCCGCTCGGCGGCGCCGAACATGGCGCTTCGCACCCGCTCCCGGACATCCACGGTACGACCTTCCAGGAAATCGAGTACCTCGCCGATCATGGCGCGATAGTCCGCCTCCGATTGCCACCCGACACAAGGCGCCTTGCAGCGACCGATGTGGTAATCCAGGCAGGGCCGTTCCCGCCGTTCGCGCGGGATATCATCGGGGCAGCTGCGCACCGTGTACAGCCGGCGCACAATGGCGAGGGTGCGCCGGAGGAGGCCGACGTCGGTGAACGGGCCGAAGTAGCGGGCGCCCGGGATATTTCGGCGACGGGTGACCAGGACGCGCGGAAACGGTTCACCCACGGTGACCGCGATGGACGGATAGCTCTTGTCATCCTTGAAGACGACGTTGAAGCGCGGCCGATACTCCTTGATCAGGTTGTTCTCGAGCACCAGGGCCTGCGCCTCGTCCGGCACCACGATGGTCTCGACGTCTGCGATCCGGGTTCGCAGGAGCTGGTTCTTGGGGCTCCCGCTGAAGTCCGCGGTGAAATAGCTCCGCACCCGGCTCGAGAGCCGCTTCGCCTTGCCCACGTACAGAATGTTCCCCTCGGCGTCCTTCCAGAGATAAACGCCGGGCGTGTCGGGCAATGTGGCGAGCTTGCGCTGCAGCTGGTCTGGGAGATCCGTCATGAATGCACGCGGCCGAACAGGGCGCGCGCTTCTGGCACGCGCAGGAGCATGGCAGAAAACAGGTAGGTAAGGCCAAAAGTTCCTGCCACCACCACGCCACGGACCTTTGGGCCGCCGAGTGGGACCCACGCCAGAAGAGACCAGGAGACGGCGACGGCCGCCAGCGCCGCGAGCCAGAGCCGCGCGATGAATCCCGCCGGAATCCCGGTCGCCCCGATTCGCTGATTCAGCGCCCGCCGCAGCAAGGTGAATTCGATCCACGCCGCGAGGCCGGCCGAAGCGGTGAGACCCGCAGCACCCCAGCGGGCATCATAGCCCAGCAGCCCGGGGAGACGCAGCGCGGCAAACCATCCCAGTGCAATCGTGAGCAGGACCCGGACGATGCCAAAGCGCAGGGGCGTGCGGGTGTCGCGCAGGGCGTAGAACGTGGAGGAGTAGAGGCGGCCAAGCGTGCCGGCCAGGAGGCCCACGGCGGAGCCGGCGAGAATGCTCCACACCGTCACGCTGTCGCTGGCGGTAAAGCGTCCGCTCTGGAACAGCAGCGCTGCCAGCACGTGGCCGATGGCGAGGAACGCCGCGGCCGACGGCACGACGAAGAAAGCGATGTGTCGCAGCCCGCCCTGCAGTCGCTCACGCAGGTAGCCCCGCACCGCGGCATCGTCGCCCCGGGCGCTCGCCATGGCGGGCAGTTCCGCAGCCGACACCGACATGCCGAAGAGGCTCACGGGCAGCGTGTACAGCATCTGGGCATAGGCGAGGTTGGCAAGGGCGCCCAGCGGCAGGAACGAGGCAATCAGCGTGTCCACGTATGCGGAGATCTGCGTCACGCCGCGCGCCACGAACGCCGGCCCGAAGTTGTGCACCACTTCGCGTACATCCGGATCGCGACGCGCGAAACTGAGCCGGAGCCCGCCAAGGAGCCGCAGCACGGAGGGTAACTGGACCAGCATCTGGAGCAGGCTGCCGGCCACCGAGGCCCACGCGGCGTAAACGGCAAGTCGGCCAGGTGCGCTGGAGCGACCAAAGCCGACCAGCGCCGCGATGATCGCGACGTTCCAGGCGATGGGCGCCGCGTACGAGAGAAAGAAGCGGCGGTGGCTGTTGAGGATTCCCAGGCACCACGCCGACAGCACCAGGAGTCCTGTCCCAGGGAAAATGATGCGAACGAGCGTGATGGCGAGCTCGCGCCGCGCGCCGCTGAAACCTGGGGCAATCAGGTTGATCAGCCAGGGCGTGAGCAGGACGCCGGCCAGCACCAGCACCGCGATGACGGTGCCGAGCAGAGTGGCCACCGCGCCCGCCAGTCGGCGGGCATCGTCGCGTCGTTCCTCGGCGAGCAGCCCGGCGTAGACCGGAATGAACGACGCGGACAGCGCGCCTTCACCAAACAGGTTCTGGAGGAAGTTGGGAATGCGGAACGCGGCCTGCCACGCGTCGGCGGCACCACCCGCACCCAGGAAGTGCGCAATGGCCGCGCCCCGCAGGAACCCGACGAGCCGGCTGGCGAGGATGCCAGCCGCGACCATGACCGCCGGACGCCGGCGGGAGCTCAGGATCCGCTCGGCGGTGGCAGAGGGGGCCTTACCGGCGCGTCCTCGACCAGGCGCTGAAGGAACGCGTTGTCCTCCTTGAGCGTCTCCACGCTGCGGGTGAGATCATCCACTTCCGCTTCGAGGAGCTCGACCTTGCGTGCCAGTTCGGTGAGCTCGGGCGTGGCCTTTTCCGGCCCCTCGAGACGACGTGCGATAGCCCGTCCGATCGGCGAATCCAGGAGAATGCCGAGAATCGGGATGAGCAGGGCCAGCAGCAGGACCAGCGCGACGATCCACATGGTGCCGAGTCTAGGTGGGAACGAGTGGCCCTTCAAGGGCCGAATGGTAGCCGGCGAGCGCGGCGTCGCGCACCGCCTCCATCACCGGCTCGCCGAACCGGGCCAGCGGCTCGGCGACGCAGAGCATGCGCTCCTGGTGCCGCCCCGCGGGCAGCACGAAGGTCCGGGCCCGGGCCAGCTGCCGCAGCTCGGTTTCGTGCCGACGCTTGAGGCTCCGCACCAGGCGTCGCTCGAGCCGGCTCAGCTCGAACTCGATCCGGCGTTCTGAGCCCTCGGCCGAGCGCTCGAGCGGCGGCGCGATGGCTGCGGCTTCCCTGCCCAGCACCTCGAACTGCGCCCGCACCGACCGTCGCAGTTCGTTGAGGGCGGTTACAGTCTCGGGCGTGAGTCGATCCGCAGCGGCGATGGCCAGGACGTCGCGGGCAGGATCGCGCAGTTGCTCCAGTGAGAGCCCGAAGCGGGCCAGCATCCGGTCGGTGTAGGAGTCGACCAGCAAGCCGCTCCAGCGCGGCACCGCCGCGGGTCTCGGCACGCCGAGGACATCGAACACCTCGCGGGCGAGGGTGAGATAGCGGAGTTCACCCGGTCCCGCACAGTAGCCGACCGTCCCCAGTAGCTCGCTCTCCACCACTGGCCGGAGCAGCACGTTGGCCGACAGCCGCTGGGGCTCCCGCTCCGCGATGCGCTCGAGATCACCGAGCGACATGGACGTGCCGGCCCGGCGGAGGCGGTAGCCCGAACCGTCGGTGACGATGCGGTCGCGTCCGTTCGGGCCGTCGAGCATGACCAGCGTGGCGGTGGGGTCGTGTTCGATGCCGGGATCGTGCCCTGCCGCACGAAGCTCCTCCGTCCGGGTCCCGAGTCGGCGGCTGAGTTCTTCATGCTGCCTGATGGCGCGGAGCAGCAGCGGCGCGCCGGCGCGCTTGAAGGGCGCCGCGGTGCTGTCGAGAATGAGTACGCCGAGGGGCGCCAGCAGCTCCGCCAGCATCTGGCCGGAGGCGCCCGCCAGGGTCTGTCCCGGAACGAAGCAGCGCGCAAGCATCTCCACCACCGGCTGCGCCGTGGGCGCATTGGCGTGGCCACGTGCGAACCGGTCCACCAGCGCACGAATGCCCTCGCCCAGCGGCTCACGCCAGAGGGGCGTCATCGGTGCATCCGGTTCGCGCTCGGGCAGCACGCCGGTGATGAGCTGGCCTGCGTCGTCCAGCCAGTGCGCGCCGCGCGCCTCTTCCCAGTCGTGGTCGTCGCCGGCCACCCAGAAGATGGGGATGACCGGACGCCCCCAGCGTTCCTCCAGCAGCTGCGCGAGCGCCGCTGCCGACAGGGCCTTGTGCAGCGTGTACAGCGGGCCGAGGAAGAGCGCCGGCTGCTGGCCGGTCGTCACCGTGAGGGCGCCCGGCAGTGTGAGCCGCGCTCTGAGCGCCTCCGTTGCGCCCGTCGGAACAATGGCAGCCGAAACCGCGGCGGAGACGGAGCCGTCGCGCAGTACAAGCTTCGGCATCGGCCCGAGCGCGGGATTGGCAACGATCCGGAAGCTCATGCCCCCACCTGCCCGGCGAGGACCAGGCGTGGCTGGGTCGGCCCCGGAGGCGCGCCGTTGTAGTCGCCCATGCGGAAGCGCACCGTGACACCGACGCCTTCGAGCATGGCTTCCAGTTCGTCTGCATCGAAGAGCCGCACCCGCTCGAACCATGAGCGACCGTCGCTGCTGCGCAGTGACTTGCAGACGAAACGGCCGCCATCGGTCAGGCGACGGCTCACCTCGATGGGAGTGCCGTGCAGGGCAAGCGATTCGTGTGTCACCAGCGACCGGCGCACCAGCTCGGAATTAAGAAAGTCGAGCACGAACCAGCCGCCGGGCCGCACCGTTGCGACCATCTCGCCCAGGGCACTCTGGTGCTCCACTTCGCTGTCGAAATAGCCGAAGCTGGTGAACAGGTTGACGGTCAGGTCCATGGAGCCAGGCCGGATGGGGAGGGCCCGCATGTCAGCGCGAACGAGCGGTGCGCTGCTGGTGAGCTGGGCCCGGCGCAACAGGGCCATGGAGAGATCGACGCCGATGCACCGGGCGCCCGCGTCCACGAGCGCCCGCGCGTGGCGGCCGGGGCCGCAAGCCACGTCGAGCACGCGGATGCCATCGTGCCAGGGCAGCCGCTCCTGCAGCGCGGCCACCAGCCGACCGGCGTCGGCATCATCGCGGTGCGGATAGAGCGCGAGATACTCTTCGTTGAACCACTCCTCGAACCATTCGGCCATGGTGTTATCTGCCCCGCCGTGCCTTGTGGTACGGCTCGCCGCGGAGGATGGTCCAGGCCCGGTACAGCTGCTCAACCACGATGACCCTGGCCAGTTCGTGCGGCAGCGTCAGCGGTCCAAGGCTCCAGCGCGCCGCGGCTCGCGCCAGCAGCCCGTCGTCGAGCCCGTGGGAGCCACCGATGAGCAGCGTCACCGGCCGGGCCCGGAGCTGCCAGCGGCTCACCTGCTCCGCCAGCTGCGCGCTGGACCACGCACTTCCCTCGCGGGCCAGGCACACAAGATCACTACCCTCGGGCACCCGCGCGAGCAGCCGGGTCGCCTCGTCCCTGCGCTGTACTTCCGGAGTTGGTGCGCGCGACGCCTCCCGCACTTCGAATTCATGCATCGCAACGTAGCGCGAGAGGCGCCGCAGGTAATCGTCACACGCCTCGCGGTAGCTGGGCCGCAGCCGGCCGACCGCGAGGAGCGTGACCTGCATCAGGCATAGATCCCGCGGAGCCGGTGCACCTCGGACACTCGCTCGATGGCCAGCATGTACGCGCCGATCCGGTTGCTCGTCTGGTACTTGTCAGACATGCCCGTGACCTCATCGAACGCCCGCACCATGATCCGCTCGAGCCGCGAATTGACCGTGTCCTCGTCCCAGAAATAGCCGCCGCGGTCCTGCACCCATTCGAAATAGCTGACCGTCACGCCACCGGCGTTGGCCAGGATGTCGGGGATGACGAACACGCCCTTCTCGTCCAGGATCCGGTCCGCATTGGCGGTGGTGGGCCCGTTGGCGCCCTCGCAGATGATGCGCGCCTGGACGTCACGGGCATTCTTGCTGGTGATGACGTTTTCCAGCGCGGCCGGCAGCAGCACCTCGCACGGCAGCTTGAGAAGCTCTTCATTGCTCACCGCTTCACCGCCGGGGAATCCGGCGAGGAGCCGCCTGGTGCGGATATGTTCCTGCGCGGCGTCGAGATCCAGCCCCTTGTCGTTGTAGATGCCGCCAGACTTGTCGCTGATGGCCACAATCCGGGCGCCCTGCGCCTGCAGCAGGCGCGCCGCGACCGATCCGACATTGCCGAAACCCTGCACCGCGATCCGCGCGCCCTCGATCGAGATCCCGTGGCGCCGCAGCGCCTCGCGGGTCACGAACATGCAGCCCCGGCCGGTGGCCTCCCGCCGTCCGAGCGAGCCGCCAAGCGACACCGGCTTGTCGGTCACGACGGCGGTCACGGTGTGCCGCTTGTGCATGGAGTAGGTGTCCATGATCCACGCCATCACCCGCTCGTTGGTGTTGACGTCCGGCGCCGGCACGTCCGAGTCGGGCCCCAGTACCTCGATGATGCTCGAGGTGTAGCGCCGGGTCAGGCGCTCGATCTCCGTGGGTGACATCTCCGTGGGATCGCAGATGACGCCGCCCTTGGCGCCACCAAAGGGGATGTTCACCACCGCGCACTTCCAGGTCATCCACGCCGCGAGCGCGGTCACCTCGTCCAGGCTCACGTTCAGGTCAAACCGGATCCCGCCCTTGGCCGGCCCGCGCGAGGTGTTGTACAGGACGCGATAGCCGGTGTACACCTCCAGCTCGCCATTGTCGCGAGGCACCGGGATCGAGACGGTGATCTGCTTCTCGGGGTTCCGCAGGATCTTGTAGAGTCCGCTGTCGAGGTTGAGCTTCTCCGCGGCGTAATCGAAGCGCGACATCATCGCCTCGAACGGGTTCTCCTCGGAAAGGAAGCGGTCCTTGTCGGGACGGATGATCGGACGAGTGGCAGCTGATGAATTGGGGCTGGTCATGGATGCTCCGGACTACGCTCCGGCAGATGGTGAGGTCCCGCGGGTGAACACGACACGTCAGCCGGCCACGGCTGGCGCAACGACTGCATCGAGGGCGGCGGCGAGGGCCTCGCCGCCGCATTCCCAGGTAAGATCGATGATGGCCACCAGCGGTTCGGCCACGCGCGCAGGCCACCGGTCCCGGAGCTTCACGGCGTCAAGCTCCGAGATCACCACGTAGTCGGCGCGCCGCGCCGCATGGGCAAGCCACGCCACGTCTTCGTCACGGAGCTCTCCTTGCGCCTCCCAGGTGGCCACTTGCACCGCCGCACCGGTGGCCTTGACCTGCGAGACGAACGCACCGGGATCGGCACTGCCTGACGCGGCCACGACCCGCCGGCCTGCCAGCGCCGCTGCGGGCTGCTCCACGCGCGAGACAAGGCTCTCAAAGTGGCGCACGCCGAGATGGGCGATGGCAACCCGCGCCGAGGTGGTGGCGGCGACCCGCTGCGCCAACTCATCGGCCGCCTCCCTCGGCGCGCGCCTGCGCGTGATCACGACGAAGTCCACGTCCTGGAGCGCGCTCCAGGGTGCGCGCCACGGGCCCGCAGGAAGCGGCCAGCGCACCGCCCGGGTGCTTTCCGCACCCAGCACGGCCACCCGCAACCGGGCGCTGGAATCGCCGCCAGGCGTTGCGGTCTCGACCAGGGCGACGCGAGCGCCCGCGTTGGCGAGCCGCGCGATTCCCTCGTCCGCGGCTGCCGCCGACGTAACGCGGGCGGCCGGTACGGCGTGCTCGAACGCAGCTCGGGCCCAGGACGAGTCGCGCCGCAGGAGAACACCCGGTTCCGCGCCGGTGGCAGCCAGGTGGCGGGCAGCCCAGGCTACGACCGGGCCCTTGCCGGAGTCTCCGACGGTCAGGTTGGCAAAGTCGATGGCGGGAATGACGGAACGGGATTGCGAGGAGCCACGAGGGGCGGCCACGTCGCGGACGGCCGTGGTGAGGCGCCAGAGGCCCGCGGCGGGAAGCAACGCCAGACGGGCCAGGCGCGCATCGAGCCGCCTGCTCGTCCACAACCATCGCATCAGCCTGTGGGTGCTGCCCCTGCGCGCCAAGCCCTGCTCCGTCCAAGAGTTGGGGGGCGAAATGTAGCCGGGCGAGCGCTACCGATCTACTACCCGTGCCATCATGACGGCTTCCGCCGCCAGTTGGCTCTCTACATAGGCCTTGCCAGCGAGCCGGATGGTACTGCCGCGGTTCTGCAGCACCTCCACCTCCATCCGCAGCTGGTCGCCCGGCACGACCGGGCGGCGGAACTTCACCTCATCCAGCGACATGAAGTAGACCACCTTGGTGGACGGGTCATCCAGCTCGGACAACATGAGGACGCCGCCAGTCTGCGCCATGGCCTCGACGATCAGCACGCCCGGCATGATCGGGTGCCCGGGAAAGTGGCCCTGAAAGAACGGCTCATTGATGGTGACATTCTTGAGGCCGACAATCCGCTTCCCTGCTTCGGCCTCCAGGATACGATCCACCAGCAGCAGCGGATACCGGTGCGGCAGCGCGGCCATGATACCAGCGATGTCCTGCATCACCCCTCCTGCGGCTGGAGCCGTGAACAGCCAACAGGCGGCCGCCGGATGACCGGCGACCGCCTGCCGCATGCAATTCAGCGCGTCACTGACCTGGCGTCTTCAGCTCCGCGATGGCCTTGTCGCTGAGGTCGAGCGATCGGTCCGCCGTGATGATGGCGCTGCTCTGGTTGCTCACGTCAAAGACCATCGCGTACCCGCCGGCCTGGCGCAGCTTCTCAACCACGGCCACCGCGCGATCCTGCATCGGCCCGAGCAGTTCCTGCTGGCGCTGCACCATCTTCTGCTGCAGCTCAGTGCCGCGCTGCTCCATCTGGCCCTGCTGCTGCTGCAGCTCGTCGCGCTTGGCCTGACGTGCTGCCGGGCTGAGCAGCGTGGACTGGGACTGGAAGGCCGCGGCCGCTGAGTCGAGCTTCGACTGCAACTGCTGGAACTCAGTGCGGTAGGAGGCGACTTCCTTGGCGAACGTGGATTCGGCCTGGGCATAGCCGGGCATCTCCGACATCACCTTCTGCATGTTCACGAAGGCCACCTTGGCGGGCGCAGCGGGCTGCTGGGCCGCGGCCACGGACGGCAGTGCGAGGAACAGCGGCAGCAGGGCGAGGGCAAGCAGGCCCCGAACGACATACTTCATGCGACGATCACTCCAGTTGGGGTCAGTCCGCGACAACGTCAGAAGAAATTGCCGACCTTGATATGGAACATCCATCCCGGGTTCGGCTTCCCGTTTATGTCCTTCTTGTCGAACCCATACGCGAGATCCACGCCAATCGGTCCCAACGGGGAGACCAGCGCCACGCCAACACCGGCACCGCGGAACAGCCGGGTGGGATCCCACTGGCGGCTGGTCCGGTACACGTTGCCGGCATCAAGGAAGCTGCTGACGTAGAACGACTGGCTGAGCCGCGCGCCGGTTTCAAGAGTAAACGCGGCGAACGATTTCCCGAAGGCGTCCGGTGAGGCGCGGTCCCCTCCGGCCGTGGGGTCGAAACCATTGGGGGTAATGGAAAACTCGTCATAGCCGCGAAGCGGGATGCCAAACTGGACCCCGCCGAGCGAGTACTGCTCGAAGGGGAAATTGCTGGCATTGCCGAAGATGAAGCCCGACTTGGCGGTGAACCCGAGCACCAGCTGTACGCCACCGCCAAACGGGCCATTGCCCCCGATTGTCCCGAGCGGCGCGTACCAGTGTCCCTCAACGTCCACTTTCTGGTAATCACCTGTTCCACCCAGGAACCCGCCGTTGAGCTCGCCGGAGACGCTCAGCTGGGTCCCGGCCGTCGGGAACGGCAGGCCGATGCGGGTATCGCGGAGCAGGCGCATGCCGAGAGTCGAGCGGGTGCAATTGTTACAGACGAAGGCTTGCTGGATCTCCTCGGAGCCCTGGTCGTAGCGCACCCGCTGCAGGCCGTACGACGCAAACAGCCGGGTGAAGCGGGGACTGAAGAATGGGAACCCGACTTGGACCGTGCCGCCCGTCTGGCGCCGCCGCCCCAGGTCCCGGATGATGAACCGCTGCCGCGAGTCGAACAGCGAGACCATGCCGGAGATGCGGCTGTCATTGATGGCCGGATCACTGTAGCTCAGCACGACGTCGTTGATGTTCTCGCCGAACTGCCATTGGAGGCTGCCCCGCTTGCCCCTGCCGAAGAGGTTGGGTTCCTCCAGGCCGAGGAATCCTCCCAGTCCGGTGCCCTGCCCCAGCGAGGCGCCGAAGTTGATGTTGCCGGTGCGCTTTTCCTCGACGCGGAAGGTGATGTCCACATCCGGGCCGACATCGTTGCCGTTCGCCACTGGCTCAACGGCGGGCTCGGGCATGGGCTGCTTGAAGAAGCCCAGGTTGGCAACGTTCTGGTAGGACCGGATCAGGGCATCCTTGCTGAACACCTGGCCGGGGAGCATCACGATAGCATCGCGGATTACCCGCTCGTGGGTGACGTCATTGCCCACGATGTTGATCTTGTTGATGGTCGCGAGCTGCCCTTCCTGGATGTTCCAGGAGAGATCCACCACGTGCGAGCCATCGGGCATGGTGCGCCGGGTTTCCTGTGGCTGGAGCCGGGCGTACAGGTAACCGGTGTTGAGGTAGAGGTCCTGCACCTTGCTGGTGGCGCTTTCCCAGGCCCCGCGGTTGAACACCGGATGCGGGTCGTTGTCCGGGAGCGAGAAATAGGCGCGCAGCTCGGTCTCGGAATAGCGCCGGTTGCCGCGGATCTCGAACTTGCCGACCCGATACTGCGCCCCTTCGTCCACGGTTAGCTGCAGGATGCCCTTGGTGTCGGACGTATCGGCCAGAAGGGTATCATTGACGACCTGGAAGTCGATGTAGCCCTTGCTGGCATAGAACGACGGAAGCCGGTTGCGCGCGTCCTGGTCGAGCTGGTCTTCATCGAATTCGCCGGAGCGGAACCACCAGAAGCCTTCCGGCTTGCTGGCCATCTGTCCTACCACCTGCTCGTCACTGAACTCCTCGTTGCCGTTGACCACGACCTGGCTCACCGCGACCCGGCGGCCTTCCTCGATGTTGAAGGTGACCTTGATGCCACGCCCCGAGTCGGCCGGTGCTTCGTCGGCGTGCACGGTGGCGGCGTAGAACCCGCGCTCCTTGTACATGGAGTCAATGGATTCGCGGTTGCGGGCCAGCTCGGCGCGGTCCAGCGGGCGGCCCTCGAGCAGCTTCACGCGCTCGCGCACGTCACCGGGCGAGACCCGCTCCGCGCCTCGCACTTCCCACGACGCGAGGATCGGCCGCTCCTTCACCTCGAAGACGATAACGGTGCGGCCGTTCACCAGCTTCTGGTCCACCTGGACGTCATCGAACTGGCCGGTGCGGTAGATCGCGCCGACCGCTCGCTGGATTTCGCGGTATGAGATGGGTTGGCCCACCACGAGCGCCGCGGTGGAAATGATCTGCGTGGATGGTACCCGCACGTTCCCCGTCACCGCGACGCTGTCGAGCCGTGGGGTGGGCGGCGGATTCTGCGCGGCGAGCGGAGCCGCGAGCGCGAGGCCCGCGGCGGCCACAAGGGCGGCGATCAGTCGCATTCGTTCAAGGAGGCGGTGGGAGATCCGTGCCGGAACGAGCCCGGCACGGCGCGTCTCAGGCCTTCTGGCTGGTGAGGGCGCGGAATACCAGGCGTTCCTTGTCCTCGGACACATCCACTTCAATCTCATCCCCCCGGCCGACCTCGCCGAGCAGGATCTTCTCGCTGAGCGGATCCTCAATGTGGCGCTGGATGGCGCGGCGCAGCGGCCGGGCCCCGAAGTTCTGGTCGTATCCCTTCTCGACCAGGAAGTCGAGCGCTGCGGGCGTGAGCCGCACTTCGTCGCCCAGCCGGCGCTGCACTTCGCGCAGCAGGATGGTGACGATACGCGAGATGTGCTCGCGGTCCAGCGGGTGGAAGACGATGATGTCATCCAGCCGGTTGAGGAACTCCGGGTTGAAGACCCGGTTGAGCTCATCCTTGATCCGCTCCTGCATCCGTTCGAAGTCCTGGGTCGCGTCGGCGCCGTGGAAGCCCAGGGTCTTGCCCGACATGATGTCGCGCGCGCCGACGTTGGACGTCATGATCACGACGGTGTTCTTGAAGTCGATGATTCGGCCGTAATTGTCGGTCAGGTGCCCTTCATCGAGCACCTGCAGCAGGATGTTGAAGACGTCCGGATGCGCCTTCTCGATTTCGTCGAGCAGTACCACCGAGTATGGCTTGCGCCGGACGGCCTTGGTCAGGGTCCCGGAATCTTCGTAGCCCACGTATCCCGGTGGCGCGCCGATCAGGCGGCTCACCGAGAACTTTTCCATGTACTCCGACATGTCCACGCGGATGAGCGCGGACGCATCAGCAAAGAGGAAGCGCGCGAGCGCCCGTGCCAGCTCGGTCTTGCCGACGCCGGTCGGGCCGCAGAAAATGAACGAGCCGATGGGGCGTGTCGGGTCCTTGAGCCCCGCGCGCGAACGCCGGATGGCGCGGGCCACCGCCCGGATGGCTTCGTCCTGGCCCACCACCGACTCGTGGATCTCGTCTTCCATTCGCAGCAGCCGGGTTGCTTCCGCTTCCTGCAGCCGGGTGACGGGAATGCCGGTCCAGCGGGAGACGATGAACGACACTGCTTCCTCGTCAATGACAGGGCGGCGCGTCTGCCGCTCCCGTTCCCACTCTTCGTTGGCCTGGCGGATGCGGCCCTGGAGCTCGCGCTCCTGGTCGCGCAGGGAGGCCGCGCGCTCGAAGTTCTGGTCGCGCACCGCTTCTTCCTTCTGGAGGTTGACCTGCTCGAGGTCACCCTTCAGGTCGGCGATCTGCGGCGGCGGCGCCTGGGACGCCAGCCGGGCGCGGGCACCAGCCTCGTCGATGACGTCGATGGCCTTGTCCGGCAGGAACCGATCGGTGATGTAGCGCTCCGACAGCTCGGCGGCAGCCGAGAGGGTAGCGTCGGGGATCTCGACCCGGTGGTGGTCCTCGTACTTCTTCCGGAGTCCCTTGAGGATCTCCACGGTCTCGTCCACGCTGGGCGGCTCGACCATGACGGTCTGGAACCGTCGCTCGAGTGCGCCGTCCTTCTCGATGTACTTCCGATACTCGTTGAGCGTGGAGGCGCCGACGCACTGCAGCTCGCCGCGCGCCAGCGCCGGCTTGAGCATGTTGCTGGCGTCAATAGCGCCCTCGGCGGCCCCGGCACCCACCAGCGTGTGCAGTTCATCAATAAACAGGATGATGTTCTTGTTCTGGGCGATCTCGTTCATGACCGCCTTGAGCCGCTCCTCGAACTGCCCCCGGTACTTGGTGCCGGCAATAACCGCCGCCATGTCGAGGGAGAGCACCCGGTGATCGCGCAGGACGTCGGGGCACTGGCTGTTGGCAATGAGCAGTGCCAGCCCTTCGACGATGGCAGTCTTGCCGACGCCTGGCTCGCCGATGAGCACCGGATTGTTCTTCTTGCGGCGCGCCAGGATCTCCATCACGCGCTCGATTTCCTTGGCGCGCCCGATGGTGGGATCGAGCTGGCCCTCGGCCGCGAGCTGGGTGAGGTCGCGACAGAAATGATCCAGCGCCGGCGTCTTGCTCTTCTTTTCCGCCTTGGGCTGGGCCGCCTGCTGCGGCGGGGTACCGCCGCCCGCCGGCTGCGGCATGTCGCTGCCCAGCAGGCGAAGGGTCTCGGCGCGGCTCGCCTCGAGGCTCACGCCGGCATCGGTCAGCACCTGCGCCGCAATGCCCTTCTCCTCGCGCAGCAGGCCGAGCAGCAGGTGCTCGGTGCCGACGTAGGAGTGATTGAGCTCGCGGGCCTCGGTCATGGCCAGCTCGAGGACCTTCTTGGCGCGCGAGGTGTACGGCAGGTCCGGGCCGGCGGCGGCCGCCGCCTTCCCCTTCTTGACGGTCTCCTCGATTTTCTGCTGGATATCGTCGAGGTCCACGTTGAGGTTCTGGAGCACGGCCGCCGCCACGCCCTCACCCTCGCGAATGAGCCCCAGCAGGATGTGCTCGGTACCCACGTACTCGTGGTGCAGCCGCGCCGCTTCTTCCCGCGCCATCTGCAGGACTTTTCGCACTCGATCGGTGAAGTTGTACCCGTTCATTCCTGGTGTCTCGCCTTCGGCCGGCGCCGGGACTAGCGGCGCTCCACGTCATCTTCGAGCACCCTGCGGACCAGCGCCGCGCG
>DASSOW010000382.1:0-4985 GCA_035700175.1 Gemmatimonadales bacterium
TCAGCTCCTTCGCGTCCGAGGTAACGCGCGTCGCGCGCGAAGTCGGCACCGAGGGCAAGCTTGGCGGCCAGGCGTACGTGAAGGGCGTGGGCGGCGTGTGGAAGGACCTGACCGATAACGTGAATTCGATGGCGGGCAACCTCACCTCGCAGGTCCGTAACATCGCCGACGTGACGACGGCGGTGGCCCGGGGTGAGCTCGACAAGAAGATCACGGTGGATGTGCGGGGCGAGATCCTGGAGCTCAAGAACACGGTCAACACGATGGTGGACCAGCTCAATTCCTTCGCCTCCGAAGTGACCCGCGTGGCGCGCGAAGTCGGTACCGAGGGCAAGCTGGGTGGCCAGGCCGAGGTGAAGGGCGTGGGCGGTGTGTGGAAGGACCTGACCGACAACGTGAACTCGATGGCCGGCAACCTCACGGCCCAGGTGCGCGGCATCGCGCGCGTGGTGACGGCGGTGGCCAATGGCGACCTCAAGCAGCAGCTGGTAGTGGAAGTGAAGGGCGAAATCGCCACCCTCGCCGAGACCATCAACGCCATGATCGGCACGCTTGCCACCTTTGCCGACCAGGTGACCAACGTGGCCCGCGAAGTGGGCATTGACGGCAAGCTGGGCGGCCAGGCCCGCGTGCCGGGCGCCGCCGGCATCTGGCGTGACCTCACGGCGAACGTGAACCAGCTGGCCGCCAACCTGACCACGCAGGTACGCGCCATCGCCGAAGTGGCCACCGCGGTGACCAAGGGCGACCTGACCCGGTCCATCACGGTCGAGGCCCAGGGCGAGGTGGCGCAGCTCAAGGACAACATCAATGAGATGATCCGCAACTTGCGCGACACCACGCGGAAGAACACCGAGCAGGACTGGCTCAAGACCAACCTGGCCAAGTTCAGCCGCATGCTGCAGGGCCAGCGCGACCTGACCGCGGTCTCCGAGCTGATTCTCTCCGACCTTGCCCCGCTGGTCGCCGCCCACCATGGCGTGTTCTACCTGGTGGAAGGCAGCGCTGGCGAGCCCCGGCTCGAACTCCTCGCGAGCTACGCCAACGAGGGGCGCCAGGACAGCCCGCGCTCCTTCCGCCTGGGCGAGGGGCTGGTGGGGCAGTGCGCCGTGGACCGCAGGATCCTCATGGTGAGCGAGGTCCCGGGCGACTACATCCGGATCAACTCGGGCCTGGGCGCCGCGGTGCCCCGGAACATCGTGGTCATTCCGGTGCTGTTCGAGGGCAACGTCAAGGCAGTGCTCGAGCTGGGCACCTTCGAGCCGGTCGACGAGATCCGGCTCAACTTCCTGGAGCAGCTGGCGGAAAGCATCGGCATCGTGCTCAACACGATCATCGCCAACATGCGGACGGAGGAACTGCTCAAGCAGTCGCAGGCCCTGACCGAAAGCCTCCAGTCCCAGCGCGAGGCGCTGACCGAGACCAACCAGCGGCTGGAGCAGCAGACCCGCTCGCTGCAGCAATCGGAAGAGCTGCTCAAGAAGCAGCAGGACGAGCTGCAGCAGACCAATCTCGAGCTGGAGGACAAGGCCCGGCTGCTGTCGATGCAGAAGACCGAGGTGGAGCAGAAGAACCGCGAGGTGGAGCAGGCCAAGGTGGCGCTGGAGGAAAAGGCGGAGCAGCTGGCGCTCACCTCGAAGTACAAGTCCGAGTTCCTGGCCAACATGTCGCACGAACTGCGGACACCGCTCAACAGCCTGCTGATCCTCTCGCAGATCCTGTCCGAGAACGCCGAGGAAAACCTGACCGAGAAGCAGGTGGGCTACGCCCAGACCATCCACTCGTCGGGGTCGGACCTGCTGGACCTCATCAACGACATCCTGGATCTTTCCAAGATCGAGTCGGGCACCATGGCGGTGGACGTCGGTAACGTGTCGTTCTCCGACCTCCAGCGGTTTGTCGAAGGCACGTTCCGGCAGATGGCGGACCTCAAGCAGCTCGACTTCAACGTCGAACTTGCCACCGAGCTCCCCATCACGGTCCAGACCGACGCCAAGCGCCTGCAGCAGGTGCTCAAGAACCTGCTCTCGAATGCATTCAAGTTCACCGAGCGCGGCAGCGTCTCGCTCCGCGCCGACGTGGCCACCCGGGGCTGGAGTTCGGGCCAGTCGCATCTGGATGCCGCCGACACGGTCATCGCCTTCAGCGTGACCGACACCGGCATCGGCATCTCCCGTGACAAGCACGCGGTCATCTTCGAAGCCTTCCAGCAGGGAGACGGCACCACCAGCCGCAAATACGGCGGCACCGGCCTCGGCCTCTCCATCAGCCGGCAGATTGCCCGCCTCCTCGGCGGCGAAATCTGCCTCGAGAGCCAGCCCGGACAGGGGAGCACCTTTACCCTGTACCTGCCGGCGACCTTCCCGCTGGAAGTGGTGGAGAGCGAGCCGGCCGATGACCGGACCACCATCGAGGCCCCCAAGGCGACGCTGGGCTCCCGGCTTACCATCCTGCCGACGGTCGAGCGGACCATCGGCGACGATCGTGCGGCGATCCTGCCGGGCGACCGGGTGCTGCTCATCGCGGAGGACGATCCCGCCTTTGCGCAGATCCTGCTGGATCTTGCCCGCGAGCACGGTTTCAAGGGCATCGTGGCCCAGCGCGCCGACCAGGCGCTGGCGCTCGCGCGCGAGTTCCTGCCCACGGCGGTAACGCTGGATCTTCGGCTGCCTGATGCCGATGGCTGGACCATTCTGGACCGGCTCAAGCATGACGCCTCGACGCGCCACATCCCGGTGCACGTGATTTCAGTCGAGGAGAACTGGCAGCGCGGCATCCGCCTCGGTGCCATCGACTTCCTCACCAAGCCCGCCAGCCGGGACAGCATCGCCGAGTCGCTGAAATCGCTGACGGAGTTCGTGAGCCGGCCCGTCAAGCGGCTGCTCATCGTCGAGGACGACGCGACGCAGAGGAGCAGCATCACCTCGCTGCTGGATGGCGATGACGTGGAGACCACCGCGGTGGGGAGCGGCGCCGAGGCACTCGACGCGCTGCAGTCGCGCCAGTTCGACTGCATGGTGCTGGACCTGGGGCTTCCCGACATGACCGGCTTCCAGCTGGTCAAGCGGGTGAAGAGCGAGGTGGGCCTGCGCCGGCTGCCGACGGTCGTCTACACCGGGAAGTCGCTGTCACGCACGGAGGAAGCGGAGCTGGGCCGGCTGGCGGAATCGGTGGTAATCAAGGATGCCCGGTCGCCGGAACGGCTGCTGGATGACACCTCGCTCTACCTGCATCGGGTCACCGATCACCTGCCCGAATCCCGCCAGCGCATGCTGGAGCGGGTGCGACAGCAGGATCCGGCCCTTGCCGGCAGCACCGTGCTCATCGTGGATGACGACGTGCGGAACATCTTTGCGCTCACGACGCTCCTCGAGCGGAGCGGGATGAACGTGGTCCACGCGGAAAGCGGGCGCGAGGGGTTGGCCCGGCTGCAGGAAGTGCCGGGGATCGACATCGTCCTGATGGACGTCATGATGCCGGAAATGGATGGCTACGAGACCACCCGTGCCATCCGGGAGCAGCCGAGGTTCCGAAAGCTTCCGGTGATCGCCGTGACGGCCAAGGCCATGAAGGGCGACCGCGAGAAGTGCATCGAAGCCGGCGCTGTGGATTACATCGCCAAGCCGGTGGACACCGACCAGCTGCTGTCACTGCTCCGTGTATGGCTGCACCGGTAGCCGAGCCCGTTCCGACTGATAGCGAGCTGGCCGTCCGCATCCTCCTGGTGGACGACCAGCCGGCCAACCTGCTCGCCCTCAAGGCCATCCTGGAGGGAATCAGTCGTCACGTCGTCCTGGCGCGCTCGGGCCGCGAGGCGCTGAAGCAGCTGCTCATTGCCGACTTCGCGGTCATCCTGCTCGACGTGAAGATGCCGGACATGGACGGCTTCGAGACAGCCACGCTGATCCGCGAGCGGGAACGGTCGCGGGACACGCCTATCATCTTCCTCACGGCGGCTGACCGCGACGCCCAGATGGCGGTGCGCGGCTACGCCGTGGGCGCCGTGGATTACCTGATCAAGCCGGTGGTGCCGGAGTTCGTGCGCTCCAAGGTGGCGGTGTTCGTGGAGCTGGCGCGCAAGAACGCCGAGCTGGTGCGGCAGGCCGAACGGCTTCGGGCCAGCGAGGAGGAGGCGCGTGAACTGACTATCGCGCAGAAGGCGCTGATCCGGGACCTGGAGCACAAGAATCACGAGCTCGAGAGCTTCAGCTACGCCGTGTCGCATGACCTGCGGGCGCCGCTCCGTCGGGTGGAGGGCTTTGCCCGGGCCCTGGAGGAGACCGGTGAGGTCACCTCGAATCGTGGTACCCGGTTCCTGGGAAATATCCGGACCAGCATCATCCAGATGGGCCAGCTGATCGATGACGTGATCCACCTGGCCCGGGTGACGAGCGCCGAGCTGCGGGACCAGGACGTGGACCTCAGTGCGGTGGCGAGCGTGGCGCTGGAGCAGATGCGGCAGGCGGAACCCGAGCGGACGGTGGCCGCAAGCATCCGCCCGGGCATGATTGTACGAGGCGACGGGCGCCTGCTGCGGATTGCCCTCGAGAACCTGCTGCAGAATGCCTGGAAGTTCACGGCCAGGCGTCCGGACGCGCGGATCGAGTTCGGGGCACACCTGAACGGGGGAGTGCCGACCTACTTCGTCCAGGACAACGGCGTCGGCTTTGACATGGAATTCGCGGGCCGGCTCTTCGGACCATTCCAGCGGCTGCACCGGTCGGAGGAATTTCCCGGCACCGGCATCGGCCTCGCCACGGTTCGCCGCGTGATCCACCGTCACGGCGGACGGGTCTGGGCGGAGGCGAAGCCGGGCGAGGGGGCGAGGGTTAGTTTTACGCTGGGAGTTGAGAGCTAAGAGCTGAGAGCTGCGAGCTGAGAGCTGCGAGCTGCGAGCTGCGAGCTGAGAGCTGAGCGCTTTTCAGCTCGCAGCTCAACGCTCACAGCTCACAGCTCACAGCTCACAGCTCACAGCTCACAGCTCC
>DASSOW010000383.1:0-2526 GCA_035700175.1 Gemmatimonadales bacterium
AGGGGCGCACGGCCGTGCGCCCCTACTGCGACAGGCGCTTGGGCTCGCCGCTGTTCGCGGGCGGCTGCGACGCATCCATCTGGCGCGACGACAGGTTCCGCTGCTGCTCATCATTGCCCATGACGGCATCGGAAGTGTCGCTCAAGCCGCGTTTCAGCTCCCGCACGCTCTTCCCGAGGGCGGATCCGATCTCCGGCAGCCGCTTGGCGCCAAAAATCAGCAGGACCACCACCAGGATCATCAGGATTTCCGGCATACCCAGATTACCGAACACACTGCCTCCTAGAAGAGGGACCGCGCGATCAGGTAGGCCACCAGCACTCCGACCAGGCTCAGCACGGAGACGTGGAACCCGACCGGTCCCAGCGTGAAGTTTAGCACCAGGAGGTTGGCGGAGACAGGGCCGAAGGTCGGCGTCCAGGCGGTGGTGAAGAAGTCGCGGGGCGCCCCTTCCGGCAGCCAGCGCCGGAGGAACGCCGACAGGAAGCCGCCCAGCACGAAACCCGTCAGCAGAACACCCAGGTAGAATCCCGGCCGCCGGGGTCCTGTGGCCATCAGCGCCTCCGTTCCAGGGCGTAGGCAACGCTGGCCCGCAGCAGTTCGCGGGCCGGCGAGGCCGGAAGGTGGTCAAGTTCGGTGTCGGCCTGCGAGGCCCAGCGCTGGGCCCGCTCCCGGGCGTAATCCAGGCCGCCGGCATCGGCCACGAGGCCAATGACCGCGGCGACCTGCTCGGCCTCGGGCTCCTCGGCGTGCATGAGCACCGAGACCTGCCGGCGACCTGCCTCCGACATGCGGGGCAGCGCCGCGATCAGCGGCAGCGTGACCTTGTGCTCCCTGAGGTCGAGGCCCGACGGCTTCCCGGTCATGGCCTCGTCTTCGGTGTAGTCCAGCAGGTCGTCCACGATCTGGAAGACCATGCCCAGCGCATCGCCAAAGCGCGCCAGCGCCGCCCGCTGTGCGGGCGGAGCACCGATGGCACCGACTTCACAGGCGCCAGAGAGCAGCGACGCCGTCTTGGCGCGGATCAGCAGGTCGTAGGCGTCCTCGTCGAAGCTCAGCCGGTCGTGCGCCAGCAGCTGGCGCATCTCCCCCACAGTCATCTCGTTGGTCACCCGGCTCATGACCCGGAGCGGGCCCAGGTCATCCAGCCGTACCAGCTCGATCACCGCGCGAGAGTAGAGATAGTCTCCCATGATGACGGAGATCTGGTGACTGAAGAGCGAATTGATGGTGGGCATGCCGCGGCGCAGCACGGAATGATCCACCGAATCGTCGTGCACGAGCGTGGCCAGGTGAATGAGCTCCACGATGGCCGCGAGCGTCACGGCGCGCTCCTCAGGGCCGCCGGTGGCCTCATCGGCGAGGAGCAGCAGCGTGGGCCGGAAGAGCTTCCCCTGCATCCGGAACAGGTGCGAGTTCACCTCGCTGATGAGCGGGAAATCGGCTTCGACAATGCGCCGGATCTCCTGCTGCACCTCGGCCAGGCGGGGCAGCAGCGTGGCCTGGAGATCGGCCAGTGTGGGCGTGGCGGCAGGATCGGTCCTCATGAACCCCGTCCGGCAGCGAGCTGGCGGATGCGCTCGTTCAGGTCCATGAAGCGGATATCCACGGCCAGCGCCCGCTCAAAGGCCTGGCGCGCGTCGCCGCTCTTGCCCTGACTCTCGCAGGCCCGTCCCAGCCAGTAGAGCAGCCCGATCTTCTCGTCGTCACCGCCCTCGAGCCCCTCGACGGCGCGACGCAGGATGGTTTCGGCAATGGCAAACTGCTGCTTCTCGAAGAAGGTGATGCCGAGGGCTTCCGAAGTGCGGAGCCGCCCGTTGGGGGCGCGCAGCGCCTTCTGGAATTCGGCGATTGCCTCGTCCAGCAGTCCCATCTCCTTGAAGGCGATGCCCAGATCGTAGTGTGCCTCGTAGTCCTCGGTGCCAAGGTTGGCCTCGATGCCCTTCTTGAACTGTTCCAGCGTCTCCTGGAAATCCTTCTGCTCGTCGCCGGTCGGCCGCTCACCATCGACGCGCATGCGGGTATCACGCGGGCCGCCGGCGTCGATGACCAGGGAACCCAGGTCTACGTAGTCCGAGCTGTCCGTGCTGGTCGGGCGCGAGGCCGGCGGCGCCGGCATGGGCGCCGACGAGGCCGGCGGTGCAACCGGTGCCATCGGCTCTGCTGCGACAGGTCGCTGCCCGACCACCGGCGGCGATACGTCCCGCGGCGCCGTCTCCTTCTCGAGCCAGTCCAGTGCGTCGCGCGCGCTGGCATTGCCGGGATCGTGCTCCAGCACGCGCCGATACACGGCGACGGCCTTGTCCAGTGCCTCGGCGCGCACCAGCGCCTCGGCCAGCCCCACGTAGGCGCCGAGAAGCCGGGCGCGATCTCCACTGCGGTACGCCAGCTCGACCCGCTTCTGCTGGTGCCGGATGGCGTCGGGTTCGAGCGCCAGCAGTGCGTCCACGGCATCCAGCGCGGGGAGCCAGTCGTCCTCACGCTCGAACGCCTGGCGCGCGTCGCCGCTCTTGCCCTGACTCTCGC
>DASSOW010000384.1:0-5034 GCA_035700175.1 Gemmatimonadales bacterium
AGGGTGCGCCTTCCGCGTCCAGCGCCTCGAGCGTCACGGCGGCAGGGCGCGTGACGTCGGCAAAGATGTCGGGGATCGAGAGACACCCTTCTTCCTGGGTGGCCCGGCCCTCGCTCGCGACGACAATCCGCGGATTGACCATGGCGATCCGGGTGCCGTCAGCGTCCACCACGGCGACCCGTCGGTCTACCCCCACCTGGTTGGCGGCGAGGCCCACACCCTTGGCCGCATCCATGGTGGCAAACATGTCGGCGATGAACTCCCGGATCTCGTCGGTGATTTCCGGGACCTCGTCACTTCGCTGGCGGAGGACGGGCGAGCCGAGCACGTGCAGCTTGAGCACTGCCATCAGCGCCGCCCCGGCGCGGGGCCCCCGATACGAACGATGCGGGATCGTTCGACCACCAGCTGCGTGGTGCCGGACTCGATGGTAACCAGCGACTCGGTCACGCCGTTCGATTCCACGTCCTTGATCTCCTTCACCTTGCCCACGATGCCGCCGGCCGTCATCACTTCGTCATTCCGCTTGAGCTGCGCCAGCAGCGCTGCGTGTTCCTTCCGCGCCTTGCCCTGTGGCCGGAGGATCAGGAAGTAGAAGATGGCGCCGATGGCCACTACCTGAAGCATCAACATCATGAAACCGCTGCTGGCGCTGCCCGTCGGCTGCTGCAAGGCAAGGAGCAGGAAATGCGTCACGTGGTTCCCCGTTGGTGATGGCGCCCGAGCCAGGCTTCGCTCCAGCTGCCGAAGGTGCCATCAAGAATGTGAGCCCGTGCCTGTTCCGCGAGCCGGATCAGGAAGCGGATGTTGTGCAGCGACACCAGCCGGAGGCCCAGGATTTCGCCGCCGACGAAGAGGTGCCGCAGGTACGCCCGCGAGACGGTGCGACAGGTCTCGCAATCGCATTCGGCATCGAGCGGCGCGTCGCTCCGCCGGTGGGCGGCGGCCCGCACGTTGACCCGGCCCGCCGAGGTCCACGCGGTGCCGTGCCGCCCGTTGCGGGTGGCCGCGACGCAGTCGAACAGGTCCACGCCGCGCGCAATTCCCTCGATGAGATCCGCGGGAAAGCCGACACCCATAAGATAACGGGGCGTGCTCCGTGGCAGCGACGGTTCCAGCTCCTCGAGCACGCGCCGCATCACCGGCTTGGGCTCGCCCACCGAAAGGCCCCCGATCGCGATGCCGGTCCAGTTCCCCATGCCGAGAATGCCCTGCAGCGAGGCGGCCCGGAGATCCGCATGTGTGCCGCCCTGGACGATGGGCCAGAGGGTCTGGCGCGGCTCGCTCGCGTCGCCCGCCAGCGATGCATGATGTGCCGCGCCACGGGCCAGCCAGCGGAGGCTCCGCTCCATGCCCTCCCGCGCCAGGGTGTGCTCCGCCTGGCCCGGCACCACGTGATCGAACTGCATCGCGATATCGGCGCCCAGGGCCCACTGGATCTCCATCGAGCGCTCGGGCGTGATGGTGCGAAAGGAGCCGTCCACATGGCTCTGGAACGCGACGCCTTCCTCCGAAATGGTGCGCAGGGTTTCCAGCGAGAAGACCTGGAACCCGCCCGAATCCGTCAGCATCGGGCCGTTCCAGTGGGTGAAGCGTTGCAGTCCGCCCAGCGCGGCGATGACGTCCTCGCCCGGCCGGAGGTGCAGGTGATAAGTGTTGCCCAGGATGATCTCGGCGCCCGCCGCGCGCACCTCGTCCGGATGCAGCCCGCGCACGGTCCCGTGGGTGCCCACCGGCATGAAGGCCGGGGTGTGGACGGTGCCATGGGGCAGGGTGAGAGTCCCCGCGCGGGCTGCGCCGTCCGACCGCTCAAGCGTGAACTGGAACGCGCTCATAGGATGAGCATCGCGTCGCCGTAGGAATAGAAGCGGTAGCGCTGTTCAACGGCGTGCCGGTACGCCCGCATCATGAGCTCATAGCCCGCAAACGCTGCCACCAGCATGAGCAGGGTGGAACGGGGCAGGTGGAAGTTGGTGAGCAGCCGGTCCACCATCCGAAAGTGGTAGCCGGGTGTAATGAGCAGTCGCGTGGCGCCGGCGCCGGCGTGCAGCTCGCCTTGCCCGTCCACGGCGCTCTCCAGCGCGCGCACCACGGTTGTGCCTACCGCCCACACCTTGTTATCGCCGCGGTGCGCAGCATTGATCTCCGCCGCTGCCTGCCCGGGGACATCAAAGCGCTCCTCGTGCATCGGATGCTCGGCCGGCTGGTCGGTTTCCACCGGCTTGAACGTCCCTGGTCCCACTTCCAGCTCGAGCCGGCTCAGGGTCACGCCGCGCCCGGCGAGCGTGGCCAGGTGCTCGTCGGTGAAATGAAGCCCCGCCGTCGGTGCGGCGACGCTCGCCTCGCGCTCGGCATACACTGTCTGGTAGCGGGTTTCATCCGCTGCATCGGGGTCGCGCGTGATGTAGGGCGGCAGCGGCAGGCGGCCAAAACGCTCGACCGCCGTGGCGGCGCTCATCCCGCCGAAGCGCACCTGGCGCAATCCGTCGTCCAGCACGGCGACGGTCTCGATCCACGCCGCCGGGCCGATATCGATCCTCTTGCCCGGCTTGAGCGCACTGCCGGGGCGTCCCATGGCGACCCACGTGTCATCCGGCCCGGGATGCAGCAGCAGCACCTCGGCTGGCGCCCCCGAGGGCCGCGTGCCGAGGAAGCGCGCATGCCGCACGCGCGTGGTGTTGAGCGCCAGTACATCGCCGCGTGGGATGAGATCCAGCAGGGCGGGGAACTCCGCATCCGTGAGCGAGGCATCGGCGCGCCGCACGATCAGCAGCCGGCTGGTGCCGCGCCGCTCGGCCGGATGCTGTGCGATGAGCTCGGCGGGGAGAGGGTAATCAAAATCGGACGTGCGGAGGCCGGCGCCCTGCCGGTCAGCCATCAGCAGGGCGGTCCGGCGGCGTGAGGCCCAGCCGGGCATACGCGTTGGCGGTGGCAACCCGGCCGCGCTGCGTGCGCTCGAGAAAGCCCTGCTGGATGAGGAAAGGTTCGTACACATCCTGCAGCGTGCCGGCATCTTCACCAACTGCGACCGCGATGGTGCCAAGTCCCACCGGCCCGCCGCCGAACTTCTCGATGATGGTGGACAGGATGCGGGCATCCATGTCATCGAGCCCGAACTCGTCCACGTTGAGCCGGGCGAGCGCCTCACGGGCCACCGGCACGGTGATGCGCCCCTGGGCGCGCACCTGGGCATAGTCGCGCACCCGGCGCAGCAGTCGGTTGGCCACCCGCGGGGTGCCGCGACTGCGGCGCGCAATCTCGACCGCGCCTTCCGGCTCGGTCGGTACGCCCAGGATCGACGCGCTGCGAGCCACGATGGTGGCCAGGTCCTCGGCGGGATAGAACGCCAGTCGCTCCACCAGTCCGAAGCGCGCCCGCATCGGTGGGGTCAGCAGGCCAAACCGGGTGGTCGCGCCGATCAGCGTGAAGCGTTCCAGCGCCATCGGGATGGTCTGCGCATTGGGTCCTTCCGCAATGCGCACGTCCACCCGGAAATCTTCCATGGCTGGATAGAGGAATTCTTCCAGTGCGGGACGCAGCCGGTGCACTTCGTCAATGAAGAGGATGTCACCGGGACCGAGACTGGTGAGCAGCCCCACCAGGTCGCCCGGCTTCTCCAGTACTGGTCCCGACGTGGTGCGGAGCTGCACTCCCATTTCCCGCGCCAGCAGCATTGCGAGCGTGGTCTTGCCGAGGCCCGGCGGCCCGAAGAAGAGCGCATGGTCGAGTGCCTCGCGCCGCTGCCGCGCGGCATCCACGGCAATCCGCAGCGAGGTCTTGACCTGCTCCTGCCCCACGAAGTCTTCCAGCCGGGACGGCCGCAGTGCGGCGTCGGCGCCGGATTCCTCCGGAAGTTCGGCAGGGGTGGTGACATCGAGGCGGTTCACGTCAATCATCCAGCTCCGACTCCCAGCGCACCGGACGCAGGCCCGGCCGGATCACGTGCCGGGCGCCGCAGTGCTGGCACCGGTCCACCGCCCGATCGGTATCTTCGCTCACGAGCTTGCGGTTGGAAGTTCCGCAGCGGGTGCACAGCCACTCGGCGGTCACGGCGACGACGGTCATCAAAGGGTTCTCCCCGAACGAGCGCCGGCAAGCTGGGCCAGCGCCCGCCGGATCAGTTGTGGTGTGTCTTCCAGCGCGACGTCACGCGCCGCCGAGCGGACGGCGTCGTCAGCTGCAGCGGGGGTATAGCCCAGCGCCACGAGGGCGCGCACGGCCTCTTCCGAGCCACGGCCTGGCGCAGGGGCCGCGGCAAACTCCAGGTCATCGAAGCGGTCCGACAGCTCCAGCGCCAGGCGCTCCGCCTTCTTGCGTCCGATGCCGCTCACACTGGAGAGCACGCCAAGGTCGCGCGCGCGGATGGCGCGCACCGCCCGTTCCGCTCCCAGTTCGGCCAGCAGGCCGAGCGCCAGCCGGGGCCCGAATCCACTGGCGGCAAGCAGCCGGCGAAAGACGGCGCGGTCACTCGGCTCATCGAAGCCGAACAGCATCCAGCCGTCCTCGCGTACCACCAGTTCGGTATGCAGCCGGATCGCCTGGCCGGTGGCCGGGAGGCGGGCCATCGTCCCGGTGGGCACCGTCATGGTGTACCCCACCCCGCCGCTGGTCTCGACCGTGATGCTGTCGCCGTCCCGCGCCACCAGCGTCCCGCTCACCAGGGCGATCATCGCGCCGCCGGCACCTTGCTGCCCGCAAGCAGCAGGTGGGTAAGCGCGATGGCCACGCCATCGGCTGCGTCCGCTGGCTCGGGTGCCGCCGTGAGGTGCAGCAGCTGCTGCACCATGTAGCCCACCTGCGGCTTCATGGCGCCGCCGCGGCCCACGATGGTCTTCTTGATGACAGCCGGCGCGTATTCGCTGATCATGAGCCCAGCTTCTTCTGCCGCGAGCAGGATGACGCCACGGGCGTGGCTCAGCACCATGGTAGTGTGGACATTGCGGCCATAGAACGCCTTCTCGATGGCGAGCGTGTCCGGCTGGTGCCGGGCGATGAGATCGGCGATGGCTTCGTGAATGATCCGGAGGCGGGCAG
>DASSOW010000385.1:0-7801 GCA_035700175.1 Gemmatimonadales bacterium
GGAGATGCTGTCGGAATTCCGTCAGCGACTCAAGTCCAAGGGCATCGATGTCCCCAGTGATGTCTACGCTGGCGGCCAGGAGCTGCTGGCGCAGCAGGTTGGCTACGAAGTGGCGCGTTACGTCTTTGGCCGGCCGACGGAGCTGCGGCGCCGGGCCGCCGACGATCCGCAGGTGCAACGGGCCATTGAGCTGCTGCGCCGCGCCACGACGCCGGCCGAGTTGCTGACGCTCGCCTCCGCCCGGAGTGCCAACCCGTAGGCAGCGCCCGCCCAACGGTGACAGCCGGGCAGTCGGCTCGCATCGCAGTAGTTGGCCGGGGCCGGATCGGTGCCGGCCTGGGACTGGTGTGGTCCCGGGCCGGCGCCGGCGTCACGCTTCTCGTGAGGGATGCCGGCACGACGCACGGCCTTGCCGCCGCCGGTCCCGAGGCGTGGGCGGCGGCCATCGCGAACGCCGAGTGCGTGCTGCTGGCAACGCCTGACCGGGAAATTCATGGCGTGGCGCGACAGCTCGCTGAACTTGGCGCCGTTCACTCCCGCCATGTCGTCCTCCACACTTCCGGACTCCTCGATCGAACGGCACTCGCTCCGCTCGCCATGAGCGGCGCCGGGCTCGGCTCACTGCATCCCCTGATGGCGGTCGCCCGGGCCGAAGACGCGCCGGAACAGGTGCGGGGTGGTTTTGCGGGTATCGAGGGAGACGCGCCAGCGGTGGCAGCGGCGACTCACCTCGCCACTCTCGCGGGCATGATCCCGGTGCCGATCCCCTCGAGCGCCAAGGCGGCCTACCACGCCGCGGCCACGATGGTGTCCAACTACACCGTGACGCTCTATGACTCGGCCCGCCGGCTGGCAGAGCAGCATGGTGTCCCGTCGGAGAGCGCAGCCAGGATTTACCTGCCGCTCCTTCGGGGAACAGTCACCAATCTTGAAGGGCAGGAGCCCGCCGCCGCGCTCACCGGCGCCATACGGCGCGGTGACGCCGAGACGGTCGCTGCGCACCTGCGCGCGCTGGGCGATGCCGACCTGCGGCGGCTGTATGTGGAGCTGGGAAGGGCGACGCTGCAACTGGCGCGTCGGGCGGGGCTGGAGGAGGAAGCGGCGGAACGGGTAGCCGGGGTGCTAGGGGTTGAGCGGTAGGGGCAAAGCCATGGCTCTGCCGCCACCGCTCAACGCTGATCTACAATCCTCACCCCGTCAGGCACTTCAAAGTCAAACGCACCATCCGGCAGCGTCGTGTTGGTGCGCACGTGCGAGAGGGTGATGGTGCGCACCCCGCCACGGCGCTCGGCGATTTCCAGCCGGCGGGGCAGGGCGTCCACGCGATCCAGCCAGACCACGGCACGGCTGAACGGCAGCTCTGACGACAGCGGAATCAGCTCCACTACGTCGGCGGCGCGGTCGTTGACCTTGTCGGCACGAAGGTAGCGCATCCGATAGCGTTCCGCCGGCCGGTCGAGGATCCACGACAGCACATTGAGGCCGTAGGTGGCACCCGTGGGGATGGGCATGCGGATGACCTGGCCCGGTGCGGTGCTCGGCGCATAGACCCAGACCTGGCGCCCGTCCACGATGATGGCATCGCCATCCGGGTCGGTAAAGCGCATGCTGAGCTTGTTCTCGCCCTGCTGCAGCAGCTTGCCCCGGCTGTCATAAGTCCCGATCATCGAGTCTTCGATGCGCTGGATGAAGTCGGCGCGCAGGCTCGACGTCGCCGCATAGGCGCGGGCCGAGCGGCCAACGATCGTTGCCGCATTCTGCGCCTGCGCCGGCGTCGCCTGCGCCACTCCGAAAAGCATCACGGCCATGATCGGGACCACACTCTTCACGCACGCACTCCAGTTGGTTCGGTAATGCGCCGCCCGATCGCCTCGGCGATGGGCCGCGCCTCCTGCATCAGCCGGCGAAATTCCGCCGGGTCGAGGCTCTGCGCACCGTCGGATAGCGCGCGCTCGGGCGTCGGGTGCACTTCCACCAGCAGCCCGTCGGCGCCGGCCGCGACGGCCGCGCGGGCCATCGGGAGCACCATGTTGCGACGGCCAGTGCCGTGGCTCGGATCGGCAATGATCGGCAGGTGCGACAGGCCATGCACCACCGGCACCGCGCTCAGGTCAAACAGGTTGCGCGTGGCCGAGTCGAAGCCGCGCACGCCGCGCTCGCAGAGGATCACCGACTGGTTCCCCTCGGCGAGGATGTATTCGGCCGCCAGCAGCAGCTCCTGGATGGTGGCCGAGAGTCCGCGCTTCAGCAGCACCGGCTTGCTGATGCGCCCGGCCTTCCTGAGCAGCGAGTAGTTCTGCATGTTGCGCGCGCCGATCTGGATGATGTCGGCCACCTCGGCCACCACATCGACGCTCTCGGGGTCCATGGCCTCCGTCACGATCAGGAGCCCGGTTTCCTCCCGCGCCTTCCGCAGCATGGCGAGGCCGCGCTTCCCCAGTCCCTGGAAGGCATAGGGTGACGACCTCGGCTTGAACGCGCCGGCCCGAAGCACCGTGGCGCCGGCATCGCGCACCGCCGTGGCCGCCGCGATGATCTGCTCCTCGCTCTCGACGGAGCAGGGTCCCGCCATGACCACGATGTCATCGCCGCCGACCGCCACGCCGGGACCCACCTGCACCACAGTCGACTCGGGTCGCCATTCACGCGACACCTGCTTGTACGGCTTGGTGACGTGAATGATCTCGACGACACCAGCGAGCGCGGCCAGCCGGGAGCCATCGACCCGGCCGTCATTGCCAACCACGCCCACACTGGTGCGCTGGCGTCCGGGCATCGGCCGGGCCTGGTAGCCCAGCTCCTCGATGACCCGTACGACGCCGGCTACTTCCTCCTCTGACGCGCCGTGGCGCATTACGACCAGCATGAGCGTTCTCCGGGGAGCAAACGATGTGCCGGGAATCCAGTGCGCCGCGGGACGCCCCCTGCGCGCCGCGCAACGAAACGTGCGGTGACCGCGGTCACGCGACGCGCTCCTGTTCACCGAGCCGCACGCCCACGATCGTGGACACGCCGGGTTCCTGCATGGTGACACCATACACGGCGTCCGCCGACTGCATGGTGCGCGGGTTGTGGGTGATAACCAGGAACTGGGTCTGGCTCTTGAACTCCTCCAGCAGCCGGGTGAAGCGGCCGACGTTGGAGTCGTCGAGCGGCGCGTCCACCTCGTCCATGAGGCAGAAGGGACTGGGCTTGGTGAGGTAGATGCTGAAGAGCAGCGAGACGGCCACCAGGGTCCGTTCGCCCGACGACAGCAGGTGGATGCGCTGGGTGCGCTTGCCGCGCGGCGCCGCGTGGATCTCGATTTCGCTCTCGAGCGGCTCGTCGGGATTGGCCAGTCGCAGCTCGCACTCCCCGCCGCCGAACAGCGTGGTGAAGACCGTGCGGAAGTGTTCCTGCACTGCCGTGAACGTGCCGAGGAACAGCTCGCGCGCGGTGCCATCGATTTCGCGGATGGCCAGCAGCAACGACTGCCGCGCACTCACCAGGTCGTCACGCTGGGTGATGAGAAACTCGAGCCGCTTGCTCTCCTCCGCGTGTTCCTCGACCGCAAGCGGGTTGACGGGGCCGATGCTCTCGAGGGTCTGCACCACCCGGGACGTCTCGTTCTCGAGCGTGTCGAGATCAAGGTCCAGGAGGGTGAAGCCCTCCAGCATGCTCGACAGCGGGCGGCGCCATTCGGTCTCGACCCGTTCCACGATGCTTCGCCGCTGGGCAGCCGCCTCGGTCAGCCGGATCTGCAGGCCGTGGTGCTCCTCGTTGAGGGCTTCCACCTGGCTCCGTGAATTCTCCAGTGCGGACTCGGCAGCCTGCAACGCCGCCGACGCCTCGGCGAGCTCGCGCTCGGCCGCCGTGGCCGCTTCCTCCAGCTCCCGCAATGACGCCAGGGCGGTGGCCCGCGCCTCGTCCCATTCCCGCCGCTGGGCGGTGAGCTGCTCGGCTTCGGCACTCAGCGCGGCCGTCTCGTCGGTCAGCCGCTGAATGGTGGCCTCTGCATCGCGCCGCACCTGTTGGGCGCGTGCGGCCCGCTCCTGCGCCGCGCGGAGGCGTGCCGCCACGTGTGCTTCCTGCACCTGCCAGTGCACCCGCGCATCCCGCGCCGCTTCCTGCTCGGCCTCAAGTTCGGCAAGGCGGGCCCGCGCGGCGCCAAGCCGCTCCTCCAGCGCCGCCCCCTGCCGCTCGGCGTCGAGCAACGCAGAATCGAGATCGGCAAGCCGCTGCTCCGCTGCCGCAAGCCGTTCAGTGAGCCGGACGAGCTGCTGCTCCGACTCACCGGCTTCACGGGCCAGGTTGCCGAGCAGCCGGAGCGCATCCTCACGCTGTGCCACCGCCAGTCGCTCGGCCTCACGCGCCTTCTCGGCGGTGGCGGTGGCGACAGCCAGCTGCTGCTCGGCCTCGGCCAGTCCCGCGGCTGATTCCTCCAGGGCGCGCTCGGCGGCGCGCACCCGATCCTCCGCCGACGTCACGTCGGCGCCAAGCTGCTGCAATTCGGCGCGCCGGCGCAGCGGCCCGCTCGGCGTACTTCCCGCGCCCAGGAAGATGGCGCCGCTGGCGCGGCGCAGCACCGCGCCGTGCTCATCCAGCACTTCGGATCCGGCAAGGGCCGCGCGCACCCACTCGCGAGCGAGCTCGTCCACCCGCAGGCGGCTGTCGAGTTCTGCTGCACGCTCGCTCCGAGCCGGACCCGGGGCAACCGGCAACAGGACGAGGGCGCCCGGCTGCGTCTCGGCATGCCAGGCACGCACTGCCTTCACCGCGCCTTCGTCACGCACCAGCACCGCATGCATCCATTCGCCCAGCAGCCGCTCAGTGAGTTCGGCGTGCCGCTGTTCCGTGGCCACGTAATCACTGAGCGGACCGAGCACGGCATCGCCGAAGCGTTCCCGCTCAGCGAGGAGGGCGGCGGCGGCTGGCGCCAACCCCACCCGGTCCCGTTCGAGTTCTTCGAGGGCGTGGCGCCTGGCACTGAGCTGTGCCAGCGCCTCCTCGGCCTGACGACGCTCGGCGCGGACACCCGCTTCGTGCTCTCGCCGCTGGGCCACAGTGTGGCGCGCCTGTTCCGCCTGTTCCGCCGCGCGTCGGGCTTCGTAGGCCTCGATCCCCGAGCGTTCCACCAGGTGATCGCGCCGGCGCTCAGCGACCACCAGCTCGCCCCGGCGTGAGGCAAGCAGGGCTTCGGCCTGGCCGCGCCGGTCGCGGAGCGCGGTGAGTTCGCCCTCGAGGGCAGACCGCTCACCCTCCATCGCGCGCAGCTGCTGCGCATGGGCCTGCATGGCCTGCTCCGCACCCCGCACGGCGTCGCGTGCCTCCGCCAGGCGCGCCCGGCTGGCCTCTTCCTCGCTGGCACGGGAAGCCACCTGGGCGCGGATCTCCTCGTGCTCCCCGGCGGCAGTGTCACGTTCGCCGCCGGCAGCCTCTTCCTCCTGCTGCGCCTGGTCGGCACGGGAGCGCTGCGCGGTGCGCTCATCGGCGGCGCGCCGTTGGCGTTCCTCGAAGTGCTGCAGCCGCTCGCGGGCCACGTTGAGCTCGCCATCAAGCCGGCCGAGCTCGAGTCGCACGGTGGCGAGCCGCTGCACGATGTCGGAGCGTCCGGCTTCGCGTGACGCGCGGCCTTCGGCCGCGCGCGACCGCGCGCGCTCGAGTTCGTGCAGCTGCTCCCGGGACTCGGGCAGGAGGGTCTCGAGCTCGCCATGGCGGGCCTCGAGGCCCGCCACTTCACTTGCCAGCCGCTCGAGGTGGCGCTGGGCCAGCGTCACCTGCAGCGCGAACTTCTCTTCCATGAGGCGCACGTGCCGCTCCGCCTTACCCTTCTGCCGGGCGAGGCTGCGGATCTGCGATTGCACCTCGGCGATCAGGTCCTCGACCCGTTGGAGGTCGGCGGCGGTTTCCTCGAGGCGCCGTTCGGTGCTCTGCTTTCGGTCGCGATAGAGGCCGATGCCGGCCGCTTCCTCGAACAGGGAGCGCCGCTCGTCGGCACGGTCCGAAAGCAGCAGGTCGATCATTTTTGCTTCGATGACGACGCCGGCATCGCTTCCCAGGCCGGTGCCACGGAGCAGGTCCTGCACGTCGCGCAGACGGACCACCGAACCGTTCAGCATGTAATCGCTCTGCCCCGAGCGCGACAGCCGTCGGGTGATGACCACTTCCTGATAGGCGATGGGCAGCTCACCATCGCTGTTGTCCAGGTAGAGCGAGACTTCAGTGATGTTCACCGGCCGCCGACCGGTGGAGCCCTGGAAGATCACGTCCTCCATCTTGCCACCACGGAGCAGCCGCGCCGACTGCTCACCCAGCACCCAGCGCACCGCATCGGAGACGTTGGACTTGCCACAGCCGTTGGGGCCGACGATCGCGGTCACGCCCTGCTCGAAGGTGAGCGTGACTGTGTCCGCAAACGACTTGAAGCCCGAAAGCTCCAGCTTGGTCAACTTCATGGGTCTGCCTTTCCGGGTTCAGCGCCGGATCAGTTGGTTGCCGCGGGCAGGGAGATGACGAAGTATGGCATGCCGAGCGTGCGGCCACTTTCCTCGGCGGCGTCGCGCGAGGGATAGGGTCCGAGCACCACCCGGTATGGGTCATTGCTGGACGTGGGCTTGAGGATGCTGGCGTCGAGCCCCGCCTCCGCAAGCTTCTTCACCAGCTCGCCGGCCCAGTCTGGATTGCGGGAGCTGCTGACCTGCAGGTAGATCCGTTCACCCGGCGCGGAGTCCGCGACACTGGTGTCGGAGGAATCGGCGGCCAGCGCCGCGGCGGCGAGGTCCTGCCGGATGGGACTCCACGGCACCGCCATCCAGAGCGACGCGGCAGCATCGTCCACGCGCCCGGTCTCGGGGAAACCGCTCCGGGCCAGATCGTGCGCGACAATCCGCTTACCATCACGGGTGACCAGAACGTTGGGCGGTGCGACCAGCGGCAGGTCGCCGCTCCACGCCCCGGGCACCGTACCGACCAGGCTCTCATGGTCCAGGTCGATCACCCAGACCGAATCGCCCGACGCCGGTCGCACCAGCAGCCAGCGGCCCAGCGGATCCGGCCGCAAGGCCTCGGCCCTGGACGGCAGTGCGATGCGGTTTCTGACCTTGGCCGCGAACCGATCCACCACGACCAGCCGGTCCTCGGCGGCAACGTAAAGCTGGTGCCCAGAGGGTGAAAACGCGACGGCGGACGCGCCCGCGATCCCGGAGATCCTGAGCGGTTTGCCCGAGGAGTGCGGGTCATGGAGCCACACCGCCGAGTCGGTCGCCACGGCGATCAGGTCAGCCCACGGCGCGGCCGCCACCAGGCCCGACTCGATGGGGATTACTGACAGCGTGTCGCTCACCCCCATTGCCTCGAGCGCTGACGCGCTGGAGTCCAGCCCCACCAGCCATCCGCTCGCGCCAGCCCAGAGCCGGTCCGGCACCTGGTCGAACGATCCCCGATAGCGCTCCGGAGTCCTGCGACCCACCGTCCACGGTACGCCGGCGGTGTCGACACTGTATAGCGAGCCATCGGCGCTCACGACGGCCGTCGCAGCCCCTTGAACGACAGTCCTGGTTCGGCCCGCTTCGAGCCGCATGGCCGTGAGCTTGCCCGATACGTCGAGAAGGACCGCCTGGGGCGGCTCGGAGACGCTGCCAACGAGGTGGGCCACCTTGCCGAACCGGTCCTCCGCGCGCCAGTCGAGCGGCGCGAGATCGGGCAGGTGGTACATCTCCGGCCTACCGCCGTCGGGGTCGATGCGAAGGAGGCTGAAAACGGGAAGGCGCTCGAGCGCCAGCGCGCCACGCTCGGCGGCCGGAGGCGTGCCGCCGCAGGCGGC
>DASSOW010000386.1:0-2189 GCA_035700175.1 Gemmatimonadales bacterium
ACTCCCCTCGTCCCTCGTCCCTCGTCTCTCGTCGCTACGTTTCCCTCAACGGCTCCCCCATTTATCTCCAGCTGGCCCTCGACCAGGCCTACCACCCGGACGGCTTCTACACCTTCCCCACCGACAGCGCGCTCAGGGAAGAGATCCTCCGCGCCCGCCAGCTCGGGCTCAATGGGCTCCGCGAGCATATCAAGATCGAGTCCCCCCGGAAGCTCTACTGGGCCGACAAGCTCGGCGTGCTCATCATGGCCGACGTGCCCAACTGGTGGGGCCCGCCCGATTCCGCCGCATTCCAGGAGCACGACACCGCGCTGCGCGGCATGATCGACCGTGACTACAACCACCCGTCCATCTTTTCCTGGGTGCTGTTCAATGAATCGTGGGGCCTGATCAGCCGAGTGGATTCGAGCGACCGCTACCTGCCGGCGACGCAACGGCGGGTCGTTGCGGACTATCGCCTTGCCAAGTCGCTCGATTCGACGCGCCTGGTGGAAGACAATTCAGTCTGCTGCGGCTGGCCCCATACCGAAACCGACCTCAACTCCTGGCACAGCTACCTCCCCGGCTGGCGCTGGGCCAGCTACGACCAGCAGGTCAGCGACAGCACCTACCCGGAATCCACCTGGAACTTCGCGGCGCCGTGGAAACAGGGACGCCAGCCGATGCTCAATTCCGAGTTCGGCAATGTGTGGGGCTATGAGGGCAGTACCGGCGACGTGGACTGGAGCTGGGACTATCACCGCGCGGTGGATGCGTTCCGGCGCAATCCGAAGATTGCCGGCTGGCTCTACACCGAGCTGCATGACGTGATCAACGAGTGGAATGGCTACGTTCGCTTCGACCGCACGTCAAAGGAAACCGGCTTCGGCGCACTGGTGGACGGCATGACGCTGCAGGACCTCCATGCCCCGCTCTACATCGCCATCGGTGATTCCGCACTGGCCAGGAGCGCGACGCCGGGCGAGCAGGTCGAGGTGCCACTCTATGCCTCGTTCAACACCAGTAGTGCCGCGCTCCCTGATTCGCTGACGCTCAGGTTCGAGCTGGCCGGCTGGAACTCCCTCGGCGAGCGAAAGACCTGGGACACGACCTCTCGGCGCATTCCGTACCGCCCATGGATGTCGGAGCCGCTTGCGCCGCTGATGGTAAGGATGCCTGATGAGCCTGCCGTCGCAGTGCTCGCCGTGCGGCTCGAAGATGCGGCAGGCACGGTGCTGCAGCGCAACTTCACGACGTTCGTGGTGGAGGGTGACGCGCCGGACAGCGTCACGCTCGCCGACGGCCGCCGCGCCATCGTCTCCCGCGTCCCCGTGTCCCGCGTCACGTCCAGCCACTGGTCGCTCAAGCAGTGGCCCGTCATGGACAGCCTCAAGCTGGACGGCGCCGGCAGTGGCTACTTCGAGTATGCGATACCCTTCCCGACGGGCCTCACCGCTCGCGATGTCGCGGAGGCCGTCTTCCTGGTCGAGGCCTCGGCCAAGCGCCTCAACGGAAAGGACCGCGACAGCACCGCCAGCGACAACGGCGACTACATGCGGGGCGGCGGGCTGCACGACCGGAGCCGCAATCCCAACAGTTACCCGATGACGAGTGAGGACAAGTATCCCAGCGCCGTCACGGTGAGCTTCAATGGGCATGTGGGGGGCCGGGTCGAGCTCGGCGACGATCCCGCCGACTCGCGCGGCATCCTGAGCTGGTACGCCCAGGCGCATGATGGCTACCTGCATGAGGCCGGCTCGTACGGCCAGCTGCTCCGTGTTCCGATTCCCGCCGAAGCGATCGCCGAGGCGGGGCGCACGGGAGCGATGGTCATTCGGATGGCGGTGAGCGACGCGCTGCCGGGCGGGCTCGCCGTCTATGGAGCAAAGTTCGGTCAGTACCCGGTGGATCCCACCATCGTCTGGGTGCGCGCCGCCGCGCGGGGCGCCAGCCGCGGCTCCGCTCCCAGCCAGTAGAGCCCATTGGCCATGATGCAGAAGCCGGTGGAGGCAAACCAGATCATCGCCGTACCGACGAATCCGGTGAAGGTGAGCCACCAGAGGCTGTGCACCAATGTCAGCACCGACGCGATGGAGATATTGATCCCCACCGCCAGGTAGATGCGCCGCTCAAGGTACCAGCTGTCAGTCTGCATCCGGTACCAGCGGGGCCGAGCCTTGCTGGGCGCCGCCAGCGCCGGCTTGAAGCCA
>DASSOW010000387.1:0-4675 GCA_035700175.1 Gemmatimonadales bacterium
ACGACCTCACCGCGGCGTATGACAGGATGATGGCGGAGGAAGCACATTGACAGGATGGGCAGGATGGGCTGGATGGGCCGGTTGGTCGTATGTCGTGAGTCGTATGTCGTAGTGTCGTCCTGAGGTCGCGAAGCGACCGAAGGGGCGGAGGCTCGTTCGAGTCCCCGCCCCCTCGCTACGCTCGGGGTGACCACTTCGCTCACAGCTCACAGCTCACAGCTCACAGCTCACAGCTCTCAGCTCACTGTCCATCTGTCCAACTGTCCACCTGTCCACCTGCTTTCCACGCCCTCACGTACTGCGTGAACTCCGCGGCCTTCTCTCCCAGGTCCACGTCGCTCGCCGAGTCGCCGGCGAGGCCCTGCATCCGTTCGAGGCTCACGGCCGCCTTGCCGTAGGTGGAATCCACCTGCAGCGTCCGGTCGAACTGGTCGCGCGCCGCGGCGTAGTGGCGGCTGCCTTCCAGGGCGATGCCAAGGTTGTTGTGGAAGACCGGCGCATTGTCGCGCAGCTCGACGGCGCGCGCCAGCGGCGCGATCGCATCCTCGTAGTTGCCCTGCTCGATGTAGATGAGCCCAAGGTTGTTCATGCTCCACGCATCCTGCTCGTCGTGCACCAGCACATTCCGGTAGGCGTCGATGGCGCCGGCGGTGTCGCCGGTGTTGTAGAGGGCACGGGCAAGGAGCCGCAGGCCATCTACGCTGGCGGAATCGATGCTGAGCGCGCGCTCCACCCGCTCACGGGCGACCGCCGCCTTGCCGAGGTCGAAATAGACCCGTGCCGAGTTGAGCAGCGACTTCACGTGGGTCGAATCGATTTCCAGCGCACGGTCGAATGCCTCGGCGGCGCGATCGAGGTCGCCGGCCTTCCAGGCAGACAGGCCCACCATGTAGTGGCCGAAGACGTTGTCGGGCTTTCGCTCCGCGTAGGCGGCGAAGATCGTCTCCGCATCGGCGTACTGCCCGGCACGGTAGGCGGCTTCGCCGTCTTCATAGCTGGCGCTCACGGCCCGGGCCACGACCTCGGGCGCGGCCGGTGTCGCCGGCATCGTCGGGGTGCTGGCACTCACCGACGTGACGGTGGCCGGCTTGACGTCAGTGGGCTTGGCCTCGTCGCCGCAGGCAACGATGCTGATCGAGAACAGGGCCGCGATCGCGGCGAGCGAGTACTGATGACGGGCTGACATGGTCTCCTCCTCCGGTGAGCGCCGAAGCGCTGATGGGTGACGACGGACACCCATGGAGAAGGCAAGTGGTCGGCCAAGTGGCGGGCGATTTGGCGGCGAGGGCTAAGCTGTTGCGCGCGAGGCCCTTGGACGCGAGACGCGGGACGCGAGACTCGGCGGATGTGTTCGGCTGGACACGTCGAGACGAAGGGCGATGTGGACCGACAGACACGTCGCAAGTCGTATGTCATACGACGTATGACCTATGACTTACGACCGCCTTATCCCCAGCCTCCTCATGATCTTCAACAGACTTGCATGATCCGCCAGCCCCAGCGCCTCGGCGGTGCGGGTGATCTGCCAGTCATGTTCTTCCAGCGCCGCGAGGATGATGCGCCGCTCAGCCTCGGTGCGCTGGTCCTGGAACGTGGTCCCCGGTGCGGTCGTGGCGGCGGGCGAGCGGATCTCCTCCGGCACGTGCTCGGCCCGAAGAACCTCGCCCTCCGCGGCCACCACCATCCGTTCCAGCACGTTCCGGAGCTCGCGCACGTTGTTCCGTTTCCAGTCATGCGCCATGAGCAGTGACAGCGCCTCACCCGAGAGGCGCTTCTGGAGCACACCGAAACGGCTGCAGATATCGGCGAGGAACCGCTCCGCGATAGCGGCGATGTCGGACGCGCGATCCCGGAGCGGCGGAACCCGGATCACGTGCGCATTGAGCCGGTAGAGCAGGTCTTCGCGGAAGCGCCCCTCGCGTACTTCGCCGTCCAGATCGCGATTGGTGGCAGCGACAACCCGCGCCTGGACGTCCACCGGCTTGTTGCTGCCGACCTTGGTGACGCGATGGTCCTCGAGCACGCGGAGCAGCTTGGCCTGCGCCGCAGCGGGCAGCTCGCCCACTTCATCGAGGAAAAGCGTGCCCTGTTCCGCTGCCTCGAACGCGCCGCGGCGCGTGGTGACCGCGCCGGTAAAGGCGCCGCGCTCGTGCCCGAACAGCTCGCTTTCCACCAGGTGCTCCGGCAGCGCCCCGCAGTTGATGGCGACAAAGGGCGCTGTCGAATGGCTGCCCAGCCGATGGAGATCCCGCGCCACCAGCTCCTTGCCGGTGCCGCTCTCGCCCAGGATCAGCACCGTGCTCGGGATGGGAGCCAGCTGTCGGATAGCTGTCGTGAGCTGCTGCATCGGCTGGCTGCTGCCCACCAGCGACGACTCACCCAGGCGATCCTGCAGCTGCATGACCTCCAGGCGCAGCCGGCGCCGTTCCAGCGCGCTGGTGATTTCGTGCAGCACCCGCTCCATCGGCTCGGCCTTGTCGATGAACCCGTAGGCACCGAGGCGGACCGCCTGGATGCAGCGATCGAAGTCGCCGGTGCCGGTATAGACAATGACCGGCACCTCCAGTCCGCGGTGGTTCAGCGTGCGCAGCACCTCGAAGCCGTCCAGGCCCGGCATCTCGAGGTCGAGCAGCACGCAGTCGATGTCATTCCGTTCCAGCCGCGTGAGCGCTGCCTCGCCGCCGGCGGCAATGGCGGTCTCGAAGCCACCGAGCCGCTTGAGGTCGTAGGCATACTGCCCTGCCAGCGGCTGGACATCGTCCACGATGAGGATGCGGGTCACGTGCGCGAGCCTCCGGTGGGTGCGTGAGGCAGGGAGACCTCGAATCGGGAGCCGGCACCGGGGCTGCTCGACGCCCGCAGCGAGCCATTCAGCTCCATCACCAGCCGTCGCACGCTCGAGAGCCCAAGCCCGGTCCCCGATTCCTTCGTCGTATGGAAGTCTCGGAAGGCGCGATCGAGCTCGGCGGCTGACATGCCACGTCCGGTATCGGTGATGGCTATCGTGACCACGTCCGGCTGGACCGCAATGCCTGCCGTCACCGTGCCGGTGCCGTCGGGCAGGCTCTCGATGGCATTCGAAATGAGATTGTGCAGGATGCGCCGCAGCGTTGCCGGATCCGCGGCGACTGCTGCCTCGGAAGCCGTCGCCGGGATATCAATCATGACGCGCGCATCGCCAATGTCGCGTGCCACATCGCGAAGGGCGCCAGCCACCATGACGCTTCCCCCCGCCAGCCTGGGATAAAGCTGGGCGTAATTGCGCGCCATCTCCTCCAGGTGGGCGACGCTGGCAGTGAGGGTCGCTTCCCGCTCGCGATACACCTCCTGCAGCGCTGCTGCATCGTTGCCCGCGGCAAGCTCCGAGAGGTGACGCAGCACGTTCCGGATCGGTGCCAGGCCATTCTTGATATCGTGATTCACCTGCCGAGCCAGGTCGCCGGTCACGACCCGCCGCTCGGCGTCGCGCAGTTGGGCCACGCTGCGTCCCAGGCGATGCTGCATGGCGCCCAGGGCGGTGCTGAGGCGGCCAATCTCGTCACTCCGGCCGCTGGCAAAATCCTGGTCGAGATGATCCACGTCCACGTGCTCCGCGCGCTCCGTCAGCTCGCGGATCGGGCGGCTCATCCGCGCGCCGAGCAGCAGCGCAAGCACCGCCGCCACGATCCCGCTCAGCGCGAGAGCGACCGCGAGCTTCTGCGATATGCCCTGGCGGAGTTCCGCGATGCCGCTGGCGTGCCGCCAGATGACAAGGCGGGCGCTGCTCCCCGCAGTTCCTGCTGCAGCGATGGGCAGCGAAAACTCTGCGATGGCCGGATGCGTCGGCGCGGAATCGCCGGGAAGTCGCATCGCCACGCCGATGGCCGTGTCAGCTGAGAGGGTGGCGAGCCAGGCGGAATCGAGCGTGGTGCCGCCGGTAAGGCGAAGTGTGTAGCCCAGGATCGGCACCGTCGTGCTGCGGGCCAATACCGGCACCGTACCGGCGGGACTGCGTGCCATCCACACGCGTGCGCTGTCGCCTGGCGGCAGGAGCGGCTCGCGCTGTCCGTACAGGTTCCGGAACTGGCTTGCACTCAGCACGGTGCCGGTCGAGTCCTGCAGTTGCACCATGTCGAGGCCCGCTGTACTCGCTGAGGTTGCCGCGTAGTCGATGAGCCAGCGTCGGGCAGTCGTGTCGCCCGCAAGAGCGCGGCCGGTGCGCATGTCACGGGCCAGGTCACGCGCGATGACGTCGAGGCGATTGCCGATGCGCGTGCCTTCGGCGGTGAGCGCCTGCTGGACCTGTTCCGCTGCACGCCGGTTGGCGGCCTCCTCGCCCAGGGCGACCCGCGATGAGAGTTCGCGCCGAACGCCGAAGGCAAAGACGATGAGGGGCAGGAGCGCGGCAATCAGCAGCGCGAGGATGAGCCGGCCGCGGAAGTTCATGGTGATGGACGAGTAATGAGAGTGGCGCGCGTTTCGATGAGTGCGGTCAGCCGTGCACCACAGAAGATGGATGTAGCACTGTCCCGCCTCACCAGCGGGACGGCCACAACGACCCCTGCCTCCCGCCCATCGCTCAAGGCCCAGCCGAACTCGCGTGGCTCCAGGCCGATGGCGGTCATGCCGGCAAGCGCCGCGAGCCGCTCCGCGATTTCACGGGCCACTGCATCGCCGGCCAGGTAGGCAATCCTCG
>DASSOW010000388.1:0-4876 GCA_035700175.1 Gemmatimonadales bacterium
GTGATGAGGCCAGTCGGGCCATCTTCACCGATGTCCACACCTTCGTAGAGGCCCTGCGCCGCGCGCATGGTGCGACGGCTGGAAAAGCCCAGCTTCTTGGCGGCTTCCTGCTGCAGCGTGCTGGTGGTGAATGGCGCACCCGGCCGCTTCCGGCGCTGCTTCTTCTCGACGCCCGAGACAACGAACGGCTTGCCGCTCACCGCCTTCACGACCGCCTTCGCCGCCTTCTCGTCATGCAGCTCCGGCTTATGGCCCTTGATCTTGTGGAGCGACGCCTCGAACTGCTGGCCGTCCTTCTCGCACTGCGCCTCGATGGTCCAGTATTCCTGCGGCTTGAACGCGCGGATCTCGCGCTCGCGCTCCACGATGAGCCGAAGCGCCACGGTCTGCACCCGTCCCGCCGAGAGCCCGGTCTTGATCGTCTTCCAGAGGATGGGGCTCGCCTTGTAGCCCACCAGCCGGTCCAGCACCCGGCGCGCCTGCTGGGCGTCGACCTTGGCCTGGTCGATGTCACTGGGCGAACGGAGTGCTTCCTGGATGGCGTCCTTGGTGATCTCGTGGAACAGTATGCGCCGGGTGGGCACGCCGCGGTCGAGCTGGGTGGCCACGTGCCACGCAATCGCTTCACCTTCCCGGTCAGGGTCGGTGGCGAGGAGCACCTGGCTCGCGGCCTTGGCGGCCTTCTTGATTTCGCTGAGCGTCTGGGTCTTGCCCTTGATGGTGACGTACTCGGGCTGAAAGGTCCGGCCCTTGTCGTCGATCTCGACGCCGAGCTTGCGGGTGGGCAGGTCGCGCAAGTGTCCCACCGTCGCCTTCACCGCGTAGCCTCGACCCAGGTACTTGCCGATGGTCCGCGCCTTGGTGGGAGACTCCACGATCACCAGGGCGTCGCCCGGGCGCACGGGAGTGCCATTGCCGCGGGCGGAGGAGCCGGCCTTGGGACGCTTAGCAGCCTTGGGCGCCTTGGTTGTCTTGCTCGCCGATGGGGCCTTGGCACGCGCGCCCGCGCTGGGGCGGGTCACAGACCCGCCCCTACGGGCTTCGCCCTTCCCTCGCGTCTCGACCGCCTCGCCCGTCTCGACCTTCTTGACCGACTTTTTCCTAGCCATGAAACCAATCTGGCCCCGCAGGGCCGTCAGAGGTACAACCAAATGGGGTAGCAAGAAAACGCGCCCGCCGTCACCTTGGCAAGGCGACTCTCGCTAACCCATTGTCAATAAAATACTTACCAACCGGCGTGCCGGCGGGCCAGATCGCTCACGAGCCTGGCGACGCGGCTGGCATCGTCCGCCGCGTTGGAAACCACCACGTCAGCCTGAAGGTAGTACGGCTCCCGCGCTTTCATTAGAAGAGCCAGGGGCTGGTCGACGGTCAACGGTCGACGGTTGACCGTCGACTCTTGACCATCCATCGCACAGCGTGCCGCCGCCACTTCGGCCGGGACTGATAGATACATAATGAAAGCGAGTTCCCGGGCCTCCTCCATCGCGCCCGGCTGGGCAGCCCAACCACCGCCCGGCGCCACGATGGCGGGCTCAGCGCAGAGCGCACGGCGCATGGCGCCCCGCTCGAGCTCCCGGAAGCCGGCCTCTCCCCGAACTTCGAAGATCTCTCGGACGCTCTGCCCCGCCACCCGTTCGATCTCATCGTCCAGATCGAGAAAGGGCGCTCCCAGCAACCCCGCCGCCAGCCGGCCCACCGTGCTCTTGCCGCTTCCCGGCAGCCCCACCAGCACCACATGGCGCTTCACTCGCCGCGTTGCCCTTCCTGCTGCCAGCGATGCCCCAGCGCCGCGAGGTAGCTGTCGTAATTCCGCCGCATCTCGGCGAGCGAGTCACCGCCGAACTTTTCCAGCATGGCGTCGGCCAGGACCAGCGCCACGACTGCTTCGCCGATGACGCCAGCAGCCGGTACCGCCGTCACATCGGACCGCTCGCTTTGCGCGTTGGCCGGTTCGCCGGTCCGGAGATCCACGGTGCGGAGCGGCTGCATGAGCGTGGCGATGGGCTTCATCGCCAGCCGCACCACGATCGGTTCCCCCGTGGTGATGCCGCCTTCCAGCCCGCCCGCGCGATTGGTTGCCCTGCGAAATCCGCCGCGGGGATCCGCAGCCGGCGCTGTATCATCCTTGCTGATCGGATCGTGCACTTCCGAGCCGGGCCGCCGCGCCGCCGAGCAGCCAAGCCCGATCTCGACCGCCTTGATGGCGGGAATCGCCATGAGCATGCTGGCAAGCCGGCCATCAAGTTTCCGGTCCCAGCTGACGTGGCTGCCCAGTCCCACCGGTGCGCCGGTGGCAACGACCTCGATCTCACCACCCAGCGTGTCGCCTGCCGCCTTGGCCTCATCAATGCGCGCGACCATCCTGGCCGACGCCTCAGCATCGAGACAGCGTACCAGCGACTGGTCGGCGGTCGCATTGATCGGTGAAGGGAGCCTGTCAGGAACTGTCGCAATTATACCGCCCAGCGATACGACGTGGCTCCCGATCTCGATGCCAAACTCCTCGAGCAAGCGACGAGCCACGGCGCCTGCCGCCACCCGGGCGGCCGTTTCTCGGGCGCTGGCCCGCTCCAGGATGTCGCGCGCGTCGAGGCGGTCATACTTGAGCACGCCGGAGAGATCGGCATGCCCCGGTCGGGGTCGCGCCACGCGCCTGCGGCGCAGCTCGCCGCTGTCGCTCACCGCTTCGTGGGCCATGACGTCTTCCCAGTTGGTCCAGTCGCGGTTGGGAATGAGCATGGCCAGCGGCGAGCCGAGGGTCTCACCGGCGCGCACGCCGGAAAGCCACTCGATCCGGTCCTGCTCGATCTTCATGCGCGCGCCACGCCCGTAGCCCTCCATGCGGCGGCCCAGCTCGTGATCGATGGCCGCCGAGGTGAGCGGGAGACCGGCGGGCAGGCCTTCCAGGATGGTCACGAGCGCTCGCCCGTGGCTCTCACCGGCAGTCATGAACCGAAGATGCATTGCTCCTCACTCCCTAAAGGCACAAGCCCGGCATGAGCCGGGCTTGTGGGACTGCAGTGGGCGTCGCTCGCTCAGGGCGTTGCGACCCCGTCGTCCACGATCCGCGGCGTGACCAAGATAATGAGGTCGCGGCGGTTCTCATCGGTCGAGCTGAAACTGAACAGGTTGCCCACCAGCGGCAAGCTGGACAGGAGCGGGATGCCGGACTTGGTCTTCTGCACCGTGGTCACGGTGAGCCCGCCGATCACGCTGGTCTCGCCATCGTTGACCAGCAGCTGGTTCTTGGTGGACTGCTTCTGGATCGAGAAGCCGAGGTCCGCCGCCGCGAGCGGCACCACCTGGGAGCGCTCGGTGGTCAGGTTCATCAGGACCTGGCGGGTGGACGTCACGTGCGGCGTCACCGTCAGGCGGATACCGGTCTCCTTGAACTGCACCGTGGCGCGGGCCGCCCCGTTGGCGCCGACCTGGCCGCTGGCGTCAACGACGCGGAGCGGAATCTCGTCACCCACGAGGATGTCGGCCTGCTGGTTGTCCAGCGTGGTGATGAGGGGCTCGGCCTGCACATCCGACATCTCGACCCGCTCCAGGGCGCTCAGGAAGCTGGTGAGGGAGAACCCACCGATGGCGGTCGAGAAGACCAGGTCAAGTGCCGAGCCGTTGATGGTTTCATCTGCATTCGCGACAGCCGAGAGCGAGTTGCCGCCCAGGTCCACGATGTTGGTGTTCTTGTCGTAGGTGGCGCCATTCTCGCCAAACGGATCCGGCCGCTGCACCAGCTTGTTGAAGAACTGGCTGCGGCTGCCCAGGTCGTAGCGGAGGCCGAGCTGCTCGAGCTGGCGCCGGTCGACGACGATGATCTTGGCCTGGATGGAGACCTGTGCGGTCCGGGTGTCCATGCCGCGAACGAAGTCGGCAACGCTGCCGATCCGGCTCTTGGTGTCGGTAATGACCAGTGCATTGGCGCCCGAGGCAGCGACGACCTGCCCGCGCTTGGTGAGCACGCTCTTCACGGCTGCAACCAGCGAATCGGCCTGCTTGTAGTCGAGCTGGACCAGGCGGGTTTCCAGCGGCTCGAGTGAATCGAGTGCGGCCAGCGTGGCAGGCTGGTCCACCCGGATGATCCCACCCGGCATTTCCTGGGCGGTCAGGCCCTGGGTGGCGAGCACCGCGGCGAAGGCCTCGGGCCACGGCTGGTTGCGAATCTCGGCCGACACTTCGCCCTTGATGTCCTTGCCCAGCACGATATTCCGGCCGCTGAAGGCGGCAAAGCCCGCCACCACGTCGGCGATGCTGGCGCGATCCCAGCTCACGGTGATCCGCGGCTCGTCAGCAAAGACTGGCCTGGCGTCGGCCTGCGGCGACTCGAGCGTCACTTCGCTCGACGCCGGCACCACGCGGACCGGACGGTCCACCATCGGCTCGGGCGTGGCGAGCGCGGCCGGCGTCAGGGACGACCAGCTCAGGAAGGTGCGCGACGCATCGAAGACGACGCGGATGGCGTCGCCGTCGCGCTGGACCGTGTAGTCCTTGAGCGCGTCGAGGTCGAGCACGATGCGGACGACGTTGGGCGCGTACTGGCTATAGCGAATGTTGCGCACGCCGGCACGGTTGACGCCGTCATAGGCAGCTTCCGGCGCCGAGAGCGAGGCACCCGAGACATCGAGCACCAGGCGAGCCGGATTCTGCAACACAAAGTCTTTCACGTCCACCGAGCCGCGGATGCCGATGACCACCTCAGCGCGGCCGGCGGCCGGCTGGAGCGTCACGGCGGTGACTTCGCCGCCCTGGGGAACAGTCGCCCGGGCAGGCGGCGTCAGGGACACCGCCAGCGCCAGCGCGAGCAGGGAACGAATCAGGACCTTCATGGCGTCATATCCTCCTGCTTGCGCAGCGAGAGAGTCTCCTGCCG
>DASSOW010000389.1:0-5451 GCA_035700175.1 Gemmatimonadales bacterium
GTGGCGGAATTCCCCGACATCTTCAACGTGGAATTCACCTCGCGGATGGAAGAGGAGCTGGACCAGATCGAGGAAGAGGGCAAGGACTGGCAGGCGGTGCTGCGCGAGTTCTACGGCCCGTTCACCCGCTCGCTCGCAGCGGTGGACCTGAATGCGCTGGTGGCCGAGGCGCACGGCATCGATGCGAAGAAGCTGGAGCAGGAGCGGTGCCCGAAGTGCGGCTCAAGGATCGAGCTCCGCACCGGGCGCTTTGGGCCCTACCTGGCCTGCGTCAATTACAAGGACACCTGCGACTACGTGAAGTCGCTCAAGAAGGACAAGGTGCCCGACCGCCCCAGCGACGAGAAGTGCCATCTCTGCGGCGCGCCCATGGTGATCAAGACCGGGCGCTTTGGCGAGTTCCTCGCGTGCACCCGTTATCCCGAGTGCAAGGGCACGCGCTCCATACCCATCGGCGTGAAGTGTCCCAAGTGTGGCGGCGATATCGCTGAGCGGCGCACCAAGCGGGGCAAGTCGTTCTGGGGCTGCATGCGCTACCCCGAGTGCGACTTCTCCACCTGGAACAAGCCGGTCAAGGAGACCTGTCCGGAGTGTGGCTGGGAAGGGATGGAGCGCAAGAAGAGCAAGGCCGAAGGCGAGACGCTCACGTGCATGAAGTGCGGCAACAAGGTGATCGTGGCCGAGCCCGAGGAATCGGCGCTGGCGTGAAGGTCACCGTAGTCGGCGGCGGGCTCGCCGGGAGCGAGGCCGCCTGGGCGCTCGCTGAGCGCGGCATCGACGTCACGCTCTGCGAAATGCGTCCCGCCGTGCCCACGCCGGCGCACCAGACCGGCCGCCTGGCCGAGCTGGTCTGCAGCAATACATTCAAGTCGGCCGACATCACCAATGCACACGGCCTGCTCAAGGCGGAACTCCGTGAGCTGGGCTCGGTGCTGCTGCCACTGGCCGATGAGTCGCGGGTGCCCGGGGGCAGCGCGCTGGCAGTGGATCGCGAGATCTTCTCCACCCTGGCTGACCAGAAAGTCCGTGCGCATCCCCGCATCACCGTCGAGCAGGGCGAGGTGACATCGCTGCCGTCGCCCGGTATCGTGGCGACCGGTCCGCTCACCTCCGATGCCCTGGCCAAGGCGATCGCCGATCGGCTTGGTACTGGCGCGCTTGCCTTCTACGATGCCATCGCGCCGATCGTGAGTGGCGAGTCGCTCGATCAGGCACGCCTCTTCGCCGCCTCACGCTACGGCAAGGGCGGCGACGATTATCTCAACGCGCCGATGTCGCGGGAGCAGTACGAGGCGTTCATCGATGCGCTCATCGCCGGTGACCAGTTCTCGGGCCACGACTTCGATGGCGTGCCCTATTTCGAGGGCTGCATGCCGGTGGAAGAGATGGCGCGTCGCGGCCGTGACACCCCGCGCTTCGGGCCCATGAAGCCGGTCGGACTCACCGATCCTGCCACCGGACGCGAGGCCTGGGCAGTGCTGCAGCTTCGCCGTGAAGATGCCGCGGGACAGATGTGGAACCTGGTCGGTTGCCAGACCCGGCTCCGCATTCCGGAGCAGCGGCGGATCTTTTCGATGATCCCGGGACTCGAGAATGCGGAGTTCCTGCGTTACGGCAGCATCCACCGGAACTCCTACCTCAACAGCCCGGCAGCGCTCGGCCCGGGACTCGCGACCCGCGACGATCCAGGACTCTTCTTCGCTGGCCAGCTCACCGGCGTCGAGGGTTACACCGAGTCGCTGGGCACCGGTCTCCTCGCAGGCATCAACCTCGCACGCGCGCTGGCAGGGCAACCGGCTGTCGTGCCGCCGCCGACCACCATGCTTGGTGGACTCTGCCGCTACCTTCGCGACGCCGACCCGGCGCATTTCCAGCCCATGAACGCCAACTTCGGGCTGCTCGAACCGCTGCCTGGGAAGGTGAAGAAGGACCGGAAGCGTGACCTGCTGGCCGAGCGTGCGCTGGCCGACTTCCGCGCCTGGAAGGCGGCACTGTGAAGCCCGCGGCGCTGCGTCCCGAAGTCACCGCGTTTCTCGATCATCTCGAGAAGGAACGCCAGCAGAGCCCCAACACGGTGGCGGCCTACCGGCGCGACCTTACCCAGTTCCAGGAGTTCTGCGACCGCCACTACGGCGAGTGGTCCTGGGCCAGTGTGGACCGTCTCGGGATCCGCGGTTTCCTCGCCGACATGCAGCGGCGCGGCCTCGCCAAGCGCTCTGCGGCGCGCGGGCTCAGCGCGGTACGGAGTTTCTACCGGTACCTCGCCGATCACCACGATGTGGTGAACCCCGCCCCCCGCGCGGCGCGGGTGCCCAAGCTCGACAAGCGGCTGCCGGGCCACCTGGAGCAGGGTCAGGCCACCCAGCTCTTCGAGTACGCCGAGAGCCGGGCCGAGGGAGATGATTTCGAGGCGGTGCGCGACCTCGCCATGCTGGAGCTCTTCTATTCCACCGGCATGCGGTTGTCGGAGTTGGCGGGCCTCGACCTGCGCGCGCTCGATCTCCTGTCGGATCAGGCGCGGGTGCTGGGCAAGGGTCGGAAAGAGCGGATCGTGCCGGTGGGCAGCAAGGCGGTGCTGGCCCTGCGGCGTTACCTTGCCCTCCGGGAAGCGCCATCCCGGAAGCGCGACGCCGACCGTCAGGCGGTATTTGTCAGCCGCCGCGGCAAGCGGCTCACGCCGCGAAGCATCCAGCGCGCCATGCACCGGCTGCTCGACGGCGTGGGCGGAAGCGAGTTGCGCGTTCACTCCTTGCGCCACAGCTTCGCGACCCACATGCTCGATGCCGGCGCCGATCTCCGGGCGGTGCAGGAGCTGCTGGGCCACGCGTCACTCAGCACCACCCAGATCTACACGCACACGAGTGTCGAACGCTTGAAGAAGGTCTACCAGCAGGCACACCCGCGGGCCGGGTGAGCGGAGCACCTATGCAGGAGTTTCACGGCACGACCATCATCGCGGTCCGGAAGGACGGCCGCGTGGCGCTGGGCGGCGACGGCCAGGTCACCATCGGCGACACGGTGATGAAGGCGCGCTCGGTCAAGGTGCGCACGCTGAAGAGCGGGCGGGTGCTCGCCGGCTTCGCCGGCTCCGTGGCCGACGCCCTCACGCTCTTCGAGAAGTTCGAGGAGAAGCTGGATCGCTATCCAGGCAACCTGCCGAGGGCCGCGGTGGAGCTGGCCAAGGACTGGCGGAGCGATCGTGTGCTCCGCCGGCTCGATGCGCTGCTGGTGCTCGCCGACACCGAGCATTCGTTCGTGGTCAGCGGCAGTGGTGAACTGATCGAGCCCGACGACGGCATCGCCGCGATCGGATCCGGAGGCAACTTTGCGCTGGCCGCCGCCCGGGCGCTGCTGTCGGTGAACGGCCTCGATCCGCGCGAGATCGTCCAGCGCTCGCTGGAGATCGCGGCGGACATCTGTGTGTTTACGAATCGGAATATTACGGTATTGGAGCTAGGGGTTGAGAGTTAAGAGTTCAGAGCAACTCTCAACTCTTAACTCTTAACTCTTAACATATTCTCCATGACCAACCCCATTCCCGATCCCACCCCCTGGCTCGAAGAGCTCCCTCCGCGGCAGATCGTCGCGGAGCTCGATCGTTACATCGTGGGCCAGGACGCCGCCAAGCGCGCCGTGGCCATCGCCGTGCGCAACCGCTGGCGGCGGGCGCAGACGCCGGAAGAAATCCGGGATGAGATCACGCCCTACAACATCATCATGATCGGCCCCACCGGCGTGGGAAAGACCGAGGTCGCCCGCCGGCTGGCTCGGCTCGCCGGTGCGCCCTTCCTGAAAGTGGAAGCCTCCAAGTTCACCGAAGTCGGCTATGTGGGCCGGGACGCGGAGTCCATGATCCGCGACCTGGTCGATGCCGCCATCAACATGGTGCGCAGCGAACGAGAGGACGAGGTCTATCCCCAGGCGGAAACCAACGCAGAGGAGCGCCTCCTCGATCTCCTGCTGCCGGCGCCGCCGGAACAGCAGCCATCGGTCGAGGATGCCCCGGGATTCGTGGTGGCGCCGGGCGGAGAGGCCCGTCGCTCCGAGCCGGAGGACACCAGTCGGGAGCGCACCCGCGAGAAGCTCCGCAAGCTGCTGGCGGACGGGGCGCTGGACGAGCGGAAAGTGGACATCGAGGTGGTGCCACAGAATTACCCGATGTTCGAGATGATGCCGCCGCAGGGCATGGAAGGGGTGGACATCAACTTCACCGAGATGCTGCAGGACATGCTGCCGCGACGCGGCAAGCGGCGCACCCTGGGCGTGCCGGAGGCGCGCCGGGTACTGGTGGACGAGGAACTCAAGAAGCTGGTGGACATGGACGACGTGGTAAACGAGGCGCTCGACCGGGTCGAGAACCACGGCATCATCTTCATCGACGAGATTGACAAGATCGCAGGCGAGCGCTCACAGAGCGGGCCCGATGTGTCGCGCGAGGGAGTCCAGCGCGACCTGCTGCCAATCGTCGAGGGCTCGACCGTGCAGACCCGCTACGGCTACGTGCGGAGCGATCACATCCTCTTCATCGCTGCCGGCGCGTTCCATGTCTCCAAGCCCTCGGACCTCATCCCCGAGCTGCAGGGCCGTTTCCCGATCCGGGTAGAGCTGACGTCGCTCACCGAAGCGGACTTTGTCCGCATCATGACCGAGCCCGAAAACGCCCTCACCCGCCAGTACCAGGCACTGGTTGCCGCCGAGGGGGCCGAGCTGCATTTCACCGAGGACGCCATCGTGGAAATCGCGCGGCTGGCGTTCCAGGCCAACGACCGGATGGAGAACATCGGCGCCCGCCGCCTCCACACCGTCCTCGCCACGCTGATGGAAGACACGCTCTTCGAGCTGCCGGAACTGGCCGAGAAGCGCATCGTCGTCGACGCCAGGCGCGTGCGCGAGCGCCTCTCGGCCGTGGTGGGGGATGACGATTTGAGGAAATACATACTGTAGTCGTAGGTCGTACGTCATAAGTCGTACGACCTACGACCTACGACTTACGACTTATATAGCACCCCATACAGCACCAACCCCTGCTTCACCGCTGCCGCGATCACTTCCGCCTCGAAATACGGCATCCCGCCGAGCTTGCCCTTGAGCGGCGTCACGGCCGTGCCGGGGTTGTCGCTGGGTGACATGCCCTTCATGTGGTCCAGGAACCCCGTGGCGATCGCCTCCTCCACCCACGGCTTGGTCTCGACCGTGGCGCGGGTCACCGTGACCTTCCCGATCCTGTTGTCGGGTGTCATCGCGAGGGCCACCTCAACCGGCCCGTGCACCGTGTTGGCCTGGGCAAACAGCACCACGCCCACGTCGCTGCCGTCGCCCTTCTTGCCCACGTAGAACTGGACGTCCGGATCGTCCGGCGTGAAGCTGACCGAGCGGCGGATGGTTGCCAGGTCGTTCTTCCCGATCGTGACCTTGTGCAGGAAGAACCGGTCAGCTCCCTTGAGGCTCTGG
>DASSOW010000390.1:0-4146 GCA_035700175.1 Gemmatimonadales bacterium
CGCGGTCGCCACTGCCGAGCTCGCTGGGCATCGGAGGCATTGGCGCGCAACCGCCTGCACCTTAATGGCTGCTCCTGTCGCAACAGCGGCGAGGCCCTGCGCCCGTGCCGCTTCCATTATGACCGGTTTTGCTAAGCGCGAACCAACCGGCGATTGGCGCCCTCGTGCTACAGGCGGCGCGCCGCGCGAGGCTCTGAGGGAGCGGACATCAGCGGTCGCATCGTGCTGGGCCTTCGAATCACGAGCATCTCCTGTCCTCTGCGAGCGATCCACGTCCCGAAATCCGCTAATGCTCGCGCCCTGCTACGAGTATCCCGGTCGCCAGCTTTACCATGTCTGTCGTCCAAGTCGAGACTTCATCCCGTGACATGACTTCCGTCGAACCGAGTGGGACCCACAGCCAATAGAAGTCAACTTTGGCACCCGGCAGTTGTAGCCAGCGCCGGACGTTGAGCCGAAGCGACACACGAACGGAGTCGGCAGTAGTGAGCTCTCGAATGTCCACTGACCAATGGACAATCGCTATCCCCAAGGGATCGCTGGCTGAAAGCTCTGGCAAACCTCCTTGGCGAAGCACCGAGGAAGCAACTTCAACGAGCTTAGTGTGGAGCGCACCGTCACTAGCACGTTCGACCCAGTGCCCCTCGCTGGACATTCGGGAAATCTCAACGACGGCCGTCGCGCTGGTTGCGCCCGCGAGGAAGTTGACTTGGGCTCGGCCAGTCGCCGGAATGGCCACGGCGATGCCCATCACCAGACCGATCTTGCGCATTCGTCGACTCCGGATGAACACTCGGACGGTTGGGCCGCACTTCAGGTCGCCACGACAGCGCGAGAAATCGCCAACCACAGCACTTCGTCCTTCCAAGTAGAGACTCGGCCTTACGCCGTCGCGTCCCTCACACACTGAATGCGGCTGCGCCGACGCACGCTCCATCTCGGCGAGATGGGTTACCGCTTGCGACGCGATGTCGCTACGTACCCGAAGACTACCAGTCCTGCATTGCACGCTGCATGGCGGAGTCTGACGCTGCCCGAAGAGCGTCTTCTTGCTCAGTTGCCGCGCGAATCCGCTCCACGGCCTGGTTGAACCGCGCCAGGTCAGCTGCGTCATAGAACAGAATCCGACCGTCGCGCACGGTCCACCGGGAACTACTCGCGAGCTGGCGAAAAATGGCACTGACCTGATGGAGGACTTCTCGCTCAAGGCCCATGCCTTTGGTAATCGTTTCGGCGGACTTCGCGGAACCTTGGTCAAAGCCCTCGAGCACCGCTCGCTTGGCATCCTCAGGCATCTCCAGCTCGCCTATTCGCACGCGTGATAGCTGCATCAGGTGTTTGAGCTGATTTTCGTACGAGTCTATACTCTGCTCCGCCCCCGCTATCATCGCACGACTCTCGGCAAGGTTCTGGTCATGTTCGATGCGCTGCGCATCCAGAATGTGATCCCACCCGATGCTGTCCAACGAGCGGATGTAACTGTTTCGCGCTGCCATCAGCTGGCGCATGTAGTCCCGGACAAGCAGCTCCATCTGGCCGGATTCGCCGGATGCCTCAGGAATAACGGCAGCGGCGAGCTCCACAGGCACGGGGTTACCCTGCGCATCGGTACTGGCCGCTGTGAGCTGACGAAAGTCACGCTGGACAGACGCTTTCGCAGTCTCCGCTTGGGCCCGGTACTTCGTGTCCGCCGTTAGGGCGCCGGCGAGTAATGCGGCATAGATGGCCAGGAAGGCGCTTCCCTTCGCCGCGCCAGGGCGTTTGCGCAAATAGAAAGCGTGGAAGACGCCCCACAAGACCACCGCATAAACCAGCTCATAGCCGACGAGGTAGCCGGGATCCGAGATAGAGTTCTTGGAGTAGAGCGCGCCGTGCAGAAGAATGCCAAGGCAGAGGAGGGCCAAGGGTATTCGCCATCCCTTATCGACCTGCACTGCCCCTGAGCTCTCGCTCCGCATAATCGATCTCCCACGATGAGGAAAGCTGACTAACCACCGTCCAGGCTCTACTCGAGTCCACAGCGCCGACCATCGACGCGGCATAAGGCCGATTGAGTGCGGGCGGCACGTACCCTTGTGCCTCCTCGAACATGGTTCGACCCGTCCGAAAGAAGCCCACATCCGCCGTGGATGATCGTGCATTCCGCAATGATCTTGGCCACCAGCGCCCCGCAAACGGCCACTCGGGTGCAACCGAGTCCGGCAGCAGTGTCCCAGCCGCTATGCGGTATCTGCTTGTTGCGAACAGAGTTGACCACCGCCCTCTGCCGAGCCGCGGCCCGAGCGCGCAAGTCGCTGATGCTGGCGGTGACAGAAAGCATGCCGCTAGTTCGCGGCCTTCCAGATCCGCGATTGGCGGAATGCCGCCGGGTTGGCTGAGGCCGATGCTATCATGCGCTGACCCTGGTATCCCCAGAAGCAGCGTCAGTCGAATTTGCGGGACAATCATTCGGCCAAGGGCTCACCGTGGCCAAGGAGGGGCGGCGCGTCTCTTGCTAGACAGGCTGCCCGGTTCTCAATGCCGGGCGGGCCATGCGACGCGCAGGCCTCGCGGCAAGGCAGAGAGGGATCCCATTCATGGCCCCGTCGGTCGGGGTCCGCGTTCGGAGGCATTATGCAGTCCTCCGCTGCATCGCTTCGGCGTCAGACCTTCGCAAGGGTCACGCTCCCCGCGTTCGCGGCTATTGCTGCCATAGCCGCAGGCAGCGGCTTGGTCACGCCTGCAGATGCCCAAGTTGCATCGCGAACGGGCGCGCTTTCCACCGAGGCGATCGCCGCCCGGGCTGTGCCGGCGACGGTCACCATCGTCACATTCGGTGCGAACGGCGACACACTGGGAATGGGGAGCGGTTTCATTGTCCGCAGCTCGGGCGTGCTGATCACGAACTACCATGTGATGGCCGGCGCCTCGCGCGCGGCCGTTATCCTGGCAAGTGGAGAGCGGTATGACCGGGTCGAGGCTCTGGACCAGGATGCGAACGCCGACTTGGCCATCCTCAAGATCCCGGGTTACGGCCTGCCGGTCCTGCCGACGGCAGCCCAGCTCCCGCCCGTGGGCGCCAAGCTCGTGGCCGTGGGCAACCCGCTCGGGCTCACCCGCACAGTGAGCGAAGGTATCCTGAGCGCCGTCCGTCTGGACGATGGCCGCCAGCTGGTGCAGATGTCGGCGGCCATCAGTCCCGGCTCCAGTGGCGGGCCTGTGCTCAACGACCGCGGCGAGGTCGTGGCGATTGCCACCTCCTACCTTCAGGACGGCCAGAACCTCAACTTCGCCGTGCCCGTGCGCTATGCCATGGGCCTCGTGGATGCCGGCCGCCGCCCCGTGGAACTCGCTCAGGCCTTTGGTAAGCCGGATCCCGGGGAGGCCCCCACCAGCACCGCCGCGCCCGCTCAGCCCTCCCAACACCCGCCAAGCGCATTGAGCGTGACAGGAACGCGCAACCTGCCCGCTCGCACTCTGCGGCCACGACCGGGAATTACCGGCACCTGGTATTTCACCCAGATGGTAGATGGCCCTCGCGGGAGTTTCCTGATAGTGGGGCTCCTGTTCCTGGGCAACCATGATCTGGGCTGGCTCACGATGGCACCCGCCGATTCCGGGGAGGCGGCACGGTCGGTAATGACGGTGCAGAGCCACGCGGCCACGCCGGACGGCCGGGTCAGCCTTACGGTGGGCGGGACAAGCCTTGACGGTTATCAGACCGACACTGGTTTCTTCCTGGAGAACGACCACGTGGGTCGGGGCGGCACCTTCAAGGTGATGCTGACGGCAGTCCCCAAAGAAACTGCGCTCAGCGCGCCAACTGGGCTCTATGCCGTTACCGGCCAGACCGCGAGACATGTAACCGGGTTCCGTGAAGCGGGCCTGACAACTTGGTCCGGCGAGGCGGCCGTAGTTTCCGTCCGCGACACCGTTTGGATCGACCTGTTCCTGACGAACGACATGGGCGGCACCGCCTCCGCCACCATGGCCGGCCCAGTTCGCGACAGCGAATTCGACCTCGAGCGTGAGGGGACCCGGCTCCACGGCTGGGTGGACCATGGTGCATTCCAAGTCGAGTGGGTCGACCGCAGGGAGTGGGGACGCTACGAGGGCAGCCTCACAGGACGACGCAAATAGCCGGCACCATCGCCGAGATGACGCTCG
>DASSOW010000391.1:0-2477 GCA_035700175.1 Gemmatimonadales bacterium
CTGGAAGAACGACTCGCCACCGAGCAGCGACCGCCCGAGCGACTTCATGATGCCGCCGGTCGCCTTGGTCTCGATCTGCACGCCCCCGCTCATCGAGACCATCGCGCCGGATTCGGCCCGCATCGACTCGCCCGCGCTCAACATCACCCGGCACAAGGCGTACGCCGGCTGGTACAGGATTTCGGTCTGCATGGTCTGCCCTGATGTCTCCCCAATCTGTCCAAATACCGATCGAGCGAATGCTACCGCCTGGCAGCCGCTCCATGTTTGGTAACGCCGGCCGGGGACCACGGGTTCCCCGGTACCGCATCGATGCCGATTCGGAGCCCGCGGACGATCTAGTCGGTCGTCGCCTGTCCGCCCTGCATCCACGTTCGCATGCCCCGGAGACCCGGCAACCGCTGCCCGGTGACCAGGGTCACGCTGCAGAGGATGATCGCCAGCCCGAGCACCATCACCGGCCGGATCGCCTCGTCGAGGAAGATCGCGCTCCAAATGATGCTGAAGATCGGGATCAGGAACGTCGTGCTCGCAGTATTGACCGGACCGACCGCCGCGATCAGGTGGAAATAGAGCAGGTAGGCGAACGAGGTGCAAAGCAGGCCCAGCGCGAGGATCGCCAGCGCAACCTTGAGCGACGGCGCCCCTTCGCCCGCACCCGCCACGGCCGCTCCGGCAGTGAACGGAGCCAGCAACACCACGCCCCCAAGCTGCTGGCCCATCGCCGCCCGCAACGACGACACCCCGCGCAGCGTCCGCTTCGCATAGACCGTCGTCACCGCGTATGAAAGTGACGACAGCAACATCGCCAACACCGCCAGGAGGACAACTCCGGTCAATGGTCCGGGATTCCAGCCCACCAGCACGATCACGCCCACGATGCCGAGCGCGATTCCGAGGCTGACCCGCGGCGTTATCCGCTCATGACTCCAGACCGCCACCACGACCGCGGCGAAGAGGGGAGTGGTCGCGTTCAGGATCCCCGCCATCGAGGCGGTCACATGCAGCTCCGCGAAGGCAATCAGCACATAGGGCAGCGCCGCGTTGCCAAGGCCAAGCATCAGGAAGCGGCGATCCAGCCCGGCCAGATCCTGCCGCTTCCGGGTCAGGAGCGCGTACGCGGCCAATCCCAGACCGGCCGTGCCGACCCGCGCAAAGGCCACCATCAAGGGGCCAAGCGGATCAACCGCAACCCGGATAAAGAGATAGGAGGAACCCCAGATCGCGGCCAGCAATACCAGAGCAGCCAGGTTACGGGTACTCACCGACGGGACAACTCCCTGGTAGACGTGCTTGGCGGCTCCGCGCCGGATCGCCTCGGAGGCGACGTCCCGTCCCGGAGGGACATTCGGACCTTAGCTCTGGAATTCATTCCTGAGCGGCGCCGGGTGAATTCGGAAATGATCGCCGAAGCGCTACCCGATCTCCGGCGGGAAGCGATACGCGACGTTGAAGCGATTCCAGACGTTGATCGTCGCGACCGCCACGGTCAGACCGGCCAGCTCCTGCTCGGAAAAGACCGCTCGCGCGGCATCATACGCGGCGTCCGGCACATGCGTCTCGGCGAGCAGGGTCAGGCTCTCCGCCCAGGCCAGGGCTGCCTCCTCACGCTCCGAAAAGATGCCCGCCTCGGACCAGGTCACCACCAGGTTGATCTTGGCCGGCGCCATGCCGAGTTTCTGCAGGTGCTCGATGTGGTAGTGGACGCACCAGGCGCAGCCATTGATCTGCGAGCAGCGCAGATTGACCAGCTCCAGGAGCTCCGGCTCCAGGCCCGCGTCGTTGGCCGTCGCGCCGAGGGCAATAACGGCCTCGCGTGTCTTTGGCAACAGGGCCCAGAAGGCCGACTTCTCGATTCGCGCCTGCGACGTCCTGACAGTGGTACTCACGTGTGCAACTCCTCTCATATATCAATGCTCTTATATTCGAGTCCTGATATAGTGTCAACCATGACGACGAAGGCGGACCACCAAACCAGTGTCCCGGGACCGGGCGAGGGCAAGCGCGGCGAGCAGGGCTACCTCGGCTACCTGCTCCGCCAGGCCAGCAGCGCCGTCCGTCTCGGGATCGATCGCGCCCTCGAGGATCTCGGCGTTACCCATCCCCAGGTCCTGATCATGACCATGATCCACGCCTACCCGGGCATCTCCGGGGCCGAAGTCGCCCGCCTGACGATGCTTACGCCGCAGACAATCAGCCTGATCGTCGCCAACCTCGAGCGGGATGGCCGCCTGCGCCGCGCCGTCAGCCCCACCCATGGCCGCATCCAGCCGATGGAGCTTACCGACGAAGGACTCGCACTCCTCGGCCAATGCCGCGAGCGCACCCGCCGCCTCGACGCCCGCCTCAGCGCCGGCCTCACGCCCGACCAGGAGCACTTCCTCCGCCACTGGCTCGTCGACATCGCCACCCGCGACCTCCTGATCAACGAGGAAGATATCGATGATTGATCTCACCGGGCAGACCGCGCTCATCAC
>DASSOW010000392.1:0-2750 GCA_035700175.1 Gemmatimonadales bacterium
ATCGGGTCCGACCGAGATCACAGTGACCTCACTGCCCTCGTGCTTCTCGGCCAGCTGCAGCGCCACCTCGACAGCGTAGCCGTCGAAATCACTCATGTCGTACTTGAGACCGGTGGTGTCGACCGACTTCCCGTCGGCGGCAATGGTGAACCGGGTTTCAGTGTCGGGGACGCGTTTGATGGGGACGGCGATGTGCATGGAGTTGAGAGTTGAGAGTTGAGAGTTGAGGGTCGAGGGTCGAGGGTCGAGGGTCGAGGGAGTCGAATCTCACCCCTTCGTCACCCCAGCGAACGCTGGGGTCCATGAGGGCCTCGGACATGGCACTTATCCTCGCCTGTCGCGTCCGGCGCGGTGAATCAGCTCGGGGGAGCCCTCATGGATTCCCGCTTTCGCGGGAATGACGGCCCGGCGAGACCCGTGAGCCTCATCCCTCGCCCCTCGTCCCTCGTCCCTCGCCTCATATCGCCGACAATCCCGTCACCGCCTGCCCCACGATCAGCGAGTGCATGTCGTGGGTGCCCTCGTAGGTGTAGACCGATTCCAGGTTGGCCATGTGGCGCATCGAGTGGTACTCGGCGAGGATGCCGTTGGCGCCGAGAAGCCGGCGGGCTTCACGAGCCACATCGCAGGCCATGCTCACGTTGTTGCGCTTGCAGATGGAGACCTGGTCGAAGGTCATGGTCCCGGCGTCCTTGAGCCGGCCGAGCTGCAGCGTCATGAACTGCGCCTTGGTAATCTCGGTCAGCATGTCCACCAGCCGCACCTGCTGGATCTGGGTCTGCGCGATCGGCTTGTCGAACATGATCCGGTTCTTGGCGTAGCGCAGCGCCTCATCGTAGCACGCCATCGCGGCGCCGATGCCGCCCCACGCGATGCCGTAGCGCGCCTGGGTGAGGCACATGAGCGGGCTCTTGAGCCCGCCGCTCTTCGGCAATAGCGCAGAGTCGGGCACATGGACGTCCTGGAGGTGGATCTCGCTGGTGTCCGAGGCGCGGAGCGAGAGCTTCCCCTTCTGGTCCTTCCCGGTGTAGCCCGCGGTGCTGGTCGGGACGATGAAACCGCGGATGGAGGAGGCATCATCCACGCTGCCGGTCTTGGCCCAGATGATGGAGACGGTGGCCTGCGAGCCATTGGTGATCCACATCTTGGTGCCGTTGAGCACCCAGCCGTCACCTGTCTTCTTCGCGGTGGTGATCATCCCGCCAGGATTGGACCCGAAATCGGGCTCGGTGAGCCCGAAGCAGCCGATCTCCTGGCCGGCCGCGAGCTTCGGGAGCCATTGTTTCTTCTGCTCGTCACTGCCGAACGCAAAGATCGGATACATCACCAGCGCGCCCTGCACCGACGCAAACGAACGGATGCCGGAGTCGCCCCGCTCCAGTTCCTGCATGATGAGGCCGTAGGCCACGTTGTTGAGCCCGGCGCAGCCGTACTCCTCGGGCAGGTTGGCGCCGAAGAAGCCGAGCTCCGCCATCCCCGCCACCAGTTGCTTCGGGAACTTCCCCTCGATATACGCCTCGCCAATGACCGGAATCAGGTGCTCGTCCACCCACGCGCGGACGGTGTCGCGGACGGCCCGCTCTTCTTCCGAGAGCAGCGAGTCAAGATTGAGGAAATCGACGCCGGTAAACTGGGATGCGGGTGCTGCCGTGGCCATGCGGGCTCCGGAAATCGGGGGTTCGTTCTGCGATGTGGAATATAATGGGGCGCTGCTCACGGGTCGCGGGTCGCGACCTACCTCATCAGCTCCCCGAAATTCCGAATCAGGTGTACGTCGAAATCGTGGAAACTGGCCCGCGAGACGCCGCGGCTGCCGTCAGCCGAGAGCGTGAAGGTGCCGAAATTCTGTGGGAGGACGCCGATCCGCACCGGCGGGCCGCCGTCCGAAGGAATGACGTAGAGCCCCGCTGAGTTGGCAGATTCGTCGAGCGGGGCCAGGATTCGCCCGTCGGGAAGCCAGACCAGGTCGCCCCCCGGGGCCGCTCCCAGCGTGGCGAGCTCGGTGAGTTCGCCCGTCACGAGCGAGAAGCGGGACAGGTGCAGCTTGGTCAGCGACTCGCCCAGACGCTCGATCGCGATGCTCGAGCCATCGGGCGACGGTTCGACGTCAACGGCTCGAGCGGACGTGTCGGGCAGCGCGAACACTGAATCGGGTTTGCCCGTCTCGCCGAGGCGCCGGATGTGCCAGCCATCACGGTCCAGCAGCAGACAGCCGCCGCCCGGCAGCGCATCAATTCCGCGTGCCGCCGTCTCCGGCACCGTCGCCAGGAGGCGGGCCGCGCCTGACAAGGAGGCCGCGTGCATCACCTGGACGCTGTCGCCATGGCGGATCGCCGTGCACCGCCCGCCCACCCCGAGGTCCAGATTCACCAGCTGCACCGGCGGCCCGAGCGGCTGCTCCGGACCGCTGTCGAACGGCAGCGTGGACAATTGCTGGCTCGGCTGCCCATCAATCACCCGGTAGCGAGCCAGCAGCACCGTCCTTCCATCCGGGCTGATGACGCTGCCGAGCGGGGTGGCCGTCGCCGCGGCAAGCGGGCGGACGTGGAATGGCAGCAGCTGCCCCGGCGTGGACGTAATTGCGCTGACGACGAAATGCCGGACGCCCCCGGAATAGAGGAAGGTGCCGCCCTGCGAGACTGCATCGGCTGATCCGATGGGGGCGTTGTGCAGCACGGTGTCGGGCAGCGAGATCCGGCCGTCATCATTGATCGAGTACACTACGACGTCGCGACCGTCCTGGGTCAGCC
>DASSOW010000393.1:0-5358 GCA_035700175.1 Gemmatimonadales bacterium
GGCCGAGCGGGCTGGGGCCAAGGTACTCCGCACCGACCGAAACGGCGGTCCCGCCACGGCACGGAACGTTGGCGTCCACGCAGCCGCGGGCGACGTCGTTGCCTTTCTCGATGCAGACGACCTCTGGGAGCCGGGGCATGCGGAGGCATGCGTGGCGCTACTCGATGCCCATCCGGAGGCAGTGCTGGCCTTCTCGCTGGTCAGCAAGTTTGGCGGTGCGGAAGACGATCCAGCTCCGCTGCTGCCCGACGCCGAGCCAGTCGATGCGACCTCGGTGCTATGGGAAGCGAACCCGCTGGCCCAGAGCGCTGCCGTGGTGCGCCGGTCGGCGCTGCTTGCAGTGGGCGGCTATCGGGATGGCATGCGCCTGTCGGAGGACTACGAGCTCTGGTTCCGGCTGGCGTGGAAGCATCCCTTCATCTGCACCCACCGCCGACTGGTCCGCTATCGGGTTCATGCCGAGCAGCATTCACTGCAGCTGGACGCACTCTATCGCTCCGCCTGGGGAATTCGTCATCAGCAGTGGAAGGGTATCGAGACGCAGGTCGATCCCACACGACGCCGCGAGGTGGTGGCGGCCCTGCACCGCGGCTACGAGCGTGAGCTGCGCGCCGCCTGGCACCAGCGCGCCTCTGCACCGTTGAACGCCGTCCTGGCCCAGCATGACAAGGTCCCCGAGGGCTCGGCGCTCTACCGACGCTGGTGGGTGCGAGGCAGGCTCCTGCGACCTTTCTGGCGCATCGCGGCATCGGCCTACGACAGGTTGCCCCGCCGAATCCGGGCGCTGCGGCAACGACAGCCGACATCCGGCTCCCGCAGGCCGGGGGCGGACCAGGCGTGACCTGCCTCACCGAAGCAACGAACGGGCTGGCCAGCGTTGCGTTGCCTCCACGACCCTGTTGTATATTCGCATCGACACGCGCGTTCCCTGAATCGGGGGCATGGCACGCGCGCCGCACCTGTATCTTTGGGCGCACGAAATTTGCTCTGCGGGGCGCGCGTCCCGACATCGGCAGGGAGAACCTGATCGCGTGACTGAAGCAGCCGCCGTACTCGTACCCCACCGGCAGGGCCCATTTGGTGATCTCCGTGAGGTGATCGCCGACGTCCGGTCCTTCCGTGAACTGATGTTCGAATTTGCCCGTCGAGATATCCGGATCCGGTACAAGCAGGCGGTCATGGGGTTCGGCTGGGCCATCTTCATGCCCATCCTCATCGTCATCTCGGGCGTACTGATCCGGGTGGCGATGGGGCAAGCGGCCGGCGCCGGCGTCGGTCACGCCGATATTGCCGGCATTGCACTCAAGGGCGTGGGGTGGGCGTTCTTTGCCGGGGCGGTGACGTTTGGCACCACGGTCCTCACCGCCAACCACAACCTGATTGCCAAGGTCTATTTCCCGCGCGAGGTCCTGCCGCTTGCCGCCATCCTGGCCCAGACATTCGATACCGGCATCGGCCTGGTGGCGCTGGTGCTGCTGCTTCCCTTCCTCGGCGTGACGCTGCACCTCACGCTGCTCTGGGCCCCGGTGCTGCTGGCGCTGCTCTGGCTGCTCACTGCCGCGGTGGTGATTTTCCTGAGCTGCGCCAACCTGTTCTTCCGCGACGTGAAATACATCGTCCAGGTGGTACTGACCTTCGGCATTCTCTTTACGCCGGTTTTCTATGAACCGGCGATGATGGGCCCCAAGGGCGCTGTGCTCATGTGGGTCAATCCACTGACCCCAGTGCTCGAGGGCCTGCGGCTGTCGGTCGTCCAGGGGCACAACCTGCTCGAGCCACTGACCGCCGTCACCAAGCAGGGCGTGGAAGTGACGGCATGGCACCCGTGGGCGCTGGTCTATACGGCGGCGTGGGCCATCATCGGCCTGCTCATTGCCGTGGTCATCTTCCACCGCGCCCAGCCGGCATTCGCTGAAAATGTCTGATATCGAACCTGGCATCGAGTTCGACCGCGTCTGGAAGAAGTTCCAGCGGGGTGAGCGTCACGACAGCCTGCGCGACCTGATTCCGGCCACGATCCGGCGCCTGACCGGCCGCGGCATCTCGCGCAGCGAGCTGGGCGACGACCAGTTCTGGGCGGTGCGGGACGTGAGCTTCCAGGTGCGCTCCGGCGACGTGCTGGGCATCATCGGCCGCAACGGCGCCGGCAAGTCCACCATCCTCAAGACACTGATCAAGATCCTGCCGCCAACGCTGGGTCGGGCCGAGGTGCGAGGGCGGGTGGGCGCGCTGATCGAGATCGCCGCCGGCTTCCATCAGGACCTGACCGGGCGGGAAAACGTGTTCCTGCAGGGCGCCATCATGGGCATGCCCAAGTCGCTCATCCGGCAGCGGTTTGACGACATCGTGGCCTTTGCCGGCATCGCGCCCTTCATCGACACGCCGGTCAAGCGCTACTCCAGCGGCATGAACGCGCGGCTCGGTTTCGCCATCGCGGCCCACCTGTCGCCCGATGTGCTCATCATCGATGAAGTGCTGGCGGTGGGCGACTTCGAGTTCCAGCAGCGCGCCTTCGGCCGGATGAAGGACCTGGCCCAGAGCGGCATCCCGGTGGTGGTGGTGTCCCACCAGCTCGACCGGATCGCGGAGCTCTGCACCAAGGCCATCCTCATGGAGCGTGGTGAGGTCAAGTTCTCCGGGCCAACCACGGAAGCGATCCAGCGCTACCTGGCGGTCGAGCAGGCCGCCAGTGACCCGGACAGCCCGGTTGTGCTGGAGGATATCCAGGTGCACAGCACCGAGGATGTGCGGTCGGGCGACGTCGTGCGGGTGACGATCAGCGGCCGGGTGCACGGGGAGCGCGCCAGCGGCCGGGAGATCGTCGTCCTGGCGCTGCGCAGCCTGGAAGACGGGCGCATGATGTCGGCCGTCACCACCGATCACGGGCACGTGGCCCTGCCCCGCTCGGGACCATTCCAGCTCCAGTTCGAGCTGGAGATGAACGTGCCGGCCGGCCTCTACGGGCTCGACTCGAGCGTGCGCATCAAGGAGCGCCGGGGTGACGTTGCGACCGGCCCAGGCGCGCATCTCCAGATACTCAAGGGGCGGCCCTTCGAGGGCCTGGTCCAGACCAATGCCCAGGTCTCCCTCCTTCCTCCAGTGGCCGACCGGTCCGCGCCGCTGGTCTCTTCTCGCTCAGGATCCGCCTGAATGCCATCATCTGACTCCACCTGCCTTGTCACCGGCGGCGCCGGCTTCATCGGCTCCCACATCGTGCGCCGCCTGCTCGATGATGGGCGTCGCGTAACCGTGATCGACAACCTGAGCACCGGGTCACGAGACAACCTCACCGACGTGATGGAGCGCATCACCTTTATCGAGGGAGACATCCGGAACAGCGGCGACTGTGACCGCGCCTGCCAGCAGGTGGATACCGTGTTCCACGTGGCGGCCTTGCCGAGCGTGCCGCGGTCCATCAAGGATCCGGTGGCCTGCAACGACCACAACGTAAATGGCACTATCCAGGTGCTCGAGGCGGCGCGCCGCGCCGGCGCCAGGCGCGTCGTCTATTCCAGCTCGAGCTCGGTCTACGGCGACACGGCGGTGCTGCCCAAGGTGGAAACGATGGAGCCGCTCTGCCGCTCGCCCTATGCGACGGCCAAGCTCGCCGGTGAGCAGTACGTGCTGGCGTACGCCCGCGCCGGACTGATTGAAGGTGTCGCACTCCGCTACTTCAATGTCTTCGGCCCGCGCCAGAGTCCCACCAGTGCCTACGCCGCAGTGATCCCCGTGTTCCTGAATGCAGCGCAAACGGGCGAAACTGCGACAGTTTTTGGTGACGGGGATCAAACGCGCGATTTCACCTACGTCGCTAATGTAGTGGACGCGAACATGCTGGCCGCGTTCGGGCCGGCTGAGCGTGTCAATGGATGGGTGACAAACGCCGGCGCTGGCAGCCGCATCTCGCTGAACCAGCTGCTCGACCTGGTGGAATCAATCACCGGACGCAAGGTGAAACGGACTTACGGTCCGCCGCGTGCTGGTGACGTGCGCGACTCGCAGGCGAGTCTCGAACGGGCAGCCCAGGTGCTTGGCTACCGGCCATCGGTGAACGTGGAGGAGGGCCTCCGGCGGACGTGGGAGTGGTTCAGTAGCTAGGTGTTCCTCTCGGCACCACCGTTGTCACAGCCCCTCCTTAGCATTCCCGGTTCAGCCTTCACACCCGTCCAGTCCTCTCCATCGCTTCCCCTGGCGGTGGAGTCGGCACGTGGGCACCGATCCAGGGAGTGTGCGTGAGCAGAAAGACCGTCACCCAGCGCCGCACCGGCAATGCATGGAAGTCACGTTTCGTGCGCGCCAGCCTGCTGACCGATCCACAGTACGTCCTCTGGCGACTCCGCCGCCGCCTGACCCGCGGCCGGCGCCAGCCAGCACCGATGCCCGAGCCACGCCCGCGTTCGCGGCCCCGCTCTCCCGGCGCGCTTGCGCGCCTCGAGGTGGACCTGGTGTACACCTGGGTCCACGGGCAGGACCCCGCTCACCGCACGCTGCGAAACAAGTGGGCCCATCGCTACGGACTCGATCCGGTAGTGTTCAATCCCGACGTCCGCTACGTGGAGCACGACGAGCTGCGCTATTCGCTGCGCTCGGCGGAGCGCTTCGTTCCGTGGGTGCGGAAGATCTTCATCGTGACCCCGGGCCAGACGCCGAGCTGGCTCGATGCGGCGCATCCCAAGATCACCGTGGTGCACCAGGACAGCATCATGGCAGACCCGGGGTGGGCCCCGGTATTCAACTCACTCGCGATCGAGGCCCAGCTGCACCGGATCCCCGGGCTCGCCGAACACTTCATCTATTGCAATGACGACATGTTCTTCGGGCAGCCGTGCCTCAAAAGCGACTTCTTCGCTGCGCTGCCAGGCGTGCCGTCAAAGCGCTTCGGCATGCGGGTGATGCTGTCGGAACGCGATGATGACTGGATCGTGCCGTGGCTGAGCATGCCGGAGGACCGCCTGGCCCGACTCTGGATGGCCCAGTGGAACAACGTCAAGTATGCGCTCGAGGTGCGCCGGCCGTGGCGCAAGATCCGGAAGCTCACCAACCATCAGGCCCAGAGCATGACCCGCTCAGCACTGCAGCACGCGTCAGAACGGTTGCGGCGAGACTGGGAGCGAACCTGCGCCAGCAAGTTCCGGGGGCCGGACGACCTGGAGTTCCTGGCGGTGGCGCGCTACCTGAGCCTGGCCAGCGGCTCGGCGGTGCGCGGGTACCTGCCGCATAAGGTACTGCACAGTGAGCACGAACTGATCGCGCACGATGCAACGTCGCTGCCGGCGCTCTTTTGCATCAATGATGGCGCGGATAGTGATGGATGCGACGACAGGCAGCTGGAGCGGTTCTTCCCCGAGCCGTCCAGTT
>DASSOW010000394.1:0-5725 GCA_035700175.1 Gemmatimonadales bacterium
ATGAGCTGTGAGCCGTGAGCGGCTGTCACTCTGAGGCCGCTTTGCGGCCGAAGAGGCGGAGCTCCGGCAGGCTGCGGCCCCTTCGCTTCGCTCAGGGTGACACCTCATGGCTCGTAGCTCGCAGCTCGCAGCTCGCAGCTCTCAGCTCGTAGCTCGCAGCTCCTAGCTCTCAGCTCTCAAAGCCATCCCGCCCACCATTTCTTCTCCAAAGCCCGGCACATCCGTCGCGATCTCCAGCAGCAGGCCATCGGGTGCGGTGAAGTACATGCTCCGGAAGTGGCCGCGGTTGAAGGGACCCGAGACCCCGACGCCGAGGGTCTCCAGCCGATCACGCCACGCAAGCTGTTCATCGTCGTCGGCGGCGCGGAAGGCCAGGTGGTGCACCTGCCCGGTGCCCACACGTGCCTGGAACTCCGAGCCGGGCCAGCCGAAGGCGGAGAAGGAGCTGTGAGGCGCCACGGCATGCCCGTCATACACACCCCAGAACCAGTGGCGCGTGTCGCGAGCGTCCTGGTTGAACGTGCGCTTGATGAGCGTGAGGCCGAGCGTCGCGGAGAGAAAATCGTTCATGCGCTCGAGATCGTCGGTGATCGCCGAGACGTGGTGAATCCCGGTGAGGCGCATCGGCTCGCTGATTTGCAGCACCGGTTCGGGCCAGTTGCGCGCGGCGATCACCGCGTCACTTCGGCTCCCCTTCACGTCCGCCTGCGGCGGCGTGACATCGTGCAGGCCGAGTGCATCGGCAGGCTCATCTACCGTGTAGCCGGGCCCTTCGGTGGCAATCTCGAGAATGTGGCCATCGGGATCGCGGAAGTAGATGCTCCGGAAGTAGCCGCGATTGAACGGCCCGGAGACGCCCACCCCATTCTGCCCCAGCCAGCGTTTCCACTGCAGCTGCGCTTCGGCGGAGATGACGCCCAGCGCGACGTGATGCACGCCACCCACGCCCCATTGGCCCTTGTGGACATCGGGCCACTCATAGAATGCGAGCAGCGTCCCCGGCTCGCCCCGCTCTGCTCCGAAGCAGAGGTGGTATGCGCCACGGTCCTCGGCGTTTTCAGTGCGGGCAATCAGGCGGAGCCCAAGGAGGTCCCGGTAGAATCGCACGGTCCGCTGCGTGTCGGCCGCTACCAGCGTGACGTGATGAAAACCTGCAGTGGCAGTCGGACTCATGCTGCTAGGCACCTCTCGAGGCCTCAAACGGCAACGGCCTGGGCCTCGATGTGTATGCGGATGTCATTGCCCACCAGGACGCCGCCGGCCTCCAGCGCCTTGTTCCAGGTAAGCCCGAAATCGCGGCGATCGATTTTCGTGTCGGCACTGAAGCTGACGCGCGTACCGCCCCAGGGGTCCTTCGCCTCGCCCTCAAACTCCACGTCGAGGGTGACCGGACGCGTCGTCCCTCCGATTGTGAGATCGCCCTTGACCGTGAACGAATCGCCCGCCTGCCGATAGTTCCCGCTGATTTCCGTGCTCCGGAAGGTGATATCGGGATACTGCTCGGTGTGAAGGAAGTCAGCGGAGCGGAGGTGGTTGTCGCGGTCGACGACGCCGGTCGTGAGCGAGGCCGGGTCGATGCGGGCCTCGACCGACGATTCGGCGGGATGGTCGTGATCGATGGTGATGGTTCCTTCCACCCCGGTGAAGTGACCGCGCACGTTGGTGATCATCATATGCCTGGCGGTGAACTCGACCAGGGTATGTGCCGGATCCAGCTTCCACTGAGTCTGAACGGGGTGTGGGGCATTGGTTGTCATCGCGTACTCCCGGATTTATCTCCGTATTGAAATGTTCAGTTCTGAGACAATTCCCGAAAAAGAATTGCTTCAGCCGGACGTCTCGGGCGCCTGCCTGAGCGACAGGCCAAGCTTCCGGAGCAGTCGCGCCGTCGTCTCCTGCTCCTCCGGGGCCAGCGCCGACATGACCTCGGCGATCACCGCGGCGTGCTCCGGAAAGATGCTGTGGATGAACGTGGTTCCTTCTGGCGTGAGTGCCACGTAGTTGGCCCGCCGGTCGTCCGGACAGGGCCGCCGCTCCACCAGGCCGCGCGCCGTCAGGCGGTCGACCAGGTAGGTGATCCCACCACTGGAGACGAGCGTACGACGCTGGACTTCACCGGCCAGCATGGGACCCTTGTGATAGAGCGCCTCCAGCACCCCGAATTCCGCCAGCGTCAGGTCGTGCCGGGCTACGTCCTCACGAGCTCGTTTTTCGATGCTGGCGGTGGCGCGCGAAAGGACCACCCAGAGCTTCAGGGCGCGCCCGGTGGCGGGGTCGATGGCGGAGGCGGCAGGAGCTGTCATCTCAGAGGTAAGATAGTAGGGGTTCGGGATTAGGGGTTAGGGATTAGCGTTGATGGGCGAACATCAATTCTTCCACCCTCATCCCCAGCCCCTAATCCCTAACCCCTACCCCCTACCTGGGCCACAACCACCCGAACACTCCTGCCGTCACTAGCGCGTAGAGCAGCCCGTCGATGGTGGAGCGGATGGTGGTGCCCCAGTTGCGGTGGTACCAGATGGACTGGGGCCAGAGCGCCCCGGCATAGCCCAGAAACGCCGCAAGCGCCACGATGTGGAAGACCGGCAGGTACGCAGTGCCGGGAGCGAGCACGTGGCAGGCCAGCAGGCCCGCCAGCGCATTGATCACCAGCGTATACAGAAACCATCCCAGCAGCTGCGGTCCCATGGACAGGTCGCGCCGAGGGAAGAAGGTCGCCATGAAGGCGGGGCCGGCCTGCCACTTGGCCAGGAACTCGGGTGACTTCATCTCCGCCATGGAATCGCACTGCGGCGCCATATAGTCGCCGGGAGGGATTTCAAATGGCCGGAGCGCGGCGAGCACGGCGTCCTCATTCGGCAACTTCCGGTAGTCATTCCGGTGCCAGAACTGCAGCGCCATGTGAACGATGGAACTGACGATGAAGACGGCGACGGCGGACAGCAGGATCGGGAGCCAGAGCGAACCGAATGGCGTCATGACTTCCTCGGCTGGAGGTGGGGACAAGCCAAGCTCGGGGCCCCTCGGCCCGCCGTCAAGAGCGCTGGCGGATTCCCTGCCCCACCCATAATTTCCAGAAGCTTCCCATCACATCCCAAGGATCAGGCATGGACCTCCGCTCAGAGCTGGAGCAGCACCTCGGCTCGGCCTATGAATTGGGCCGGGAACTGGGCGGCGGCGGGATGTCGCGTGTCTTCGTGGCTGATGACGTGCGGCTCAGGCGGACAGTCGTGGTGAAGGTGCTGAGCCCGGAGCTGGCACAGGGCCTCAACGTCGAGCGCTTCGAGCGGGAAATCCAGCTGGCCGCGTCGCTGCAGCAGGCCAACATCGTCCCGCTGCACTCGGCCGGTGACGTGGCAGGGCTGCCGTACTTCACCATGCCCTTTATCGAGGGCGAATCACTCAGGGCGCGGCTCGCGCGTGGCCCCCTTCCTATCACCGAAGTCGTCAGCGTCCTCCGCGACATCACGCGCGCGCTGGCCTACGCCCATGCGCGCGGCGTTGTACACCGCGACATCAAGCCCGACAACGTGCTGCTCTCGGGCGGCGCCGCCGTGGTCACTGACTTCGGCATCGCCAAGGCCATCAGCGCCTCGCGCACCGGCTCGGGCGATCACGCCACGCTGACCCAGCTTGGTACCTCGATCGGAACCCCGGCCTACATGGCGCCGGAACAGGTGGCGGGTGATCCCAGCATCGATCATCGCGCCGACCTGTATGCGCTCGGCTGTGTCGCCTTCGAGCTCCTGACCGGCCAGCAGCCGTTCGGGGATCGCGCGCCCCAGCGGGTGCTGGCGGCGCACCTGACGGAGACCCCGCCCGCGGTCACTGCACTCCGTCCCGACTGCCCGCCAGCGCTGGCTGAGCTGGTCAGCCGGCTCATGGCCAAGAATCCGGCGGAGCGGCCCCAGGCAGCGGGCGACCTCTATCCGGTACTTGATGCCAGCTCGACCACGAGCAGTGGCCAGAGTGTCGCGTTCAGCGCGCCGGGCATGTTCAAGAAGGCGCTGGGCTGGTATGCGCTGGCGCTGATTGCCGTCGCGATCCTGGCCAAGGCCGCGGTCGTCGGCATCGGGTTGCCGGACTGGGTCTTCCCGGGTGCCATCCTGGTGATGGCTCTGGGGCTTCCGGCCCTGCTGGCTACTGCCTACGTGCAGCGCGTGGCGCGGCACGCTGCCACCGCCACGCCGACGCTCACGCCCGGTGGCTCGAGCATCCCGAAGGCGCCGAGCGGCACAATGGCCACCATGGCGCTCAAGGCGAGTCCCCACCTGACATGGCGGCGCACGACGCGGGGCGGGATCATCGCCGTGAGTGCCTTTGTGCTGGTGGTGGCGGCGTTCATGGTGCTGCGGGGGCTCGGCATCGGGCCGTGGGGATCACTGTTCGCCACTGGGTCGCTGAAGGTGGACGACAAGATCCTCGTCACCGATTTCAGCGCGCCGGCCTCCGATTCGGCGCTGGGCCCCATCCTCGCCGAAGCGGTGCGCGCCGGCCTCAACCAGTCCAGCGCGGTACAGCCGATGGAGACGGGTGCCGTCGCGGATGTGCTTGAGCAGATGAAGCGGCCGCGTGACAGCAGGCTGGATGCCGCAACCGCCCGTGAGGTCGCCACGCGTGCGGGCGCCTCGGCGGTGCTGGGCGGACGGCTGGCGCGGGCAGGTGCAGGGTATGTAGTCAGCATGGACCTGACCAGCGCTCACGATGGCAGCACCCTGGCAAGCGTGCAGGGCACCGCCAATGAGCCGGCCGACCTGCTGAAGACCGTGGACAAGCTCACGCGCCAGCTGCGCGGCCGCATGGGCGAATCGCTCAAGGCGGTACAGCAGACCCTGCCACTGGAGCAGGCCACCACCGCGTCGCTCGAGGCACTTCGCAAGTACACCGAGGCCGTCAAGGCGAGCGACGTCGAGACCAACTATGAGGCGGCGGTGCGGCTCGAGCGCGAGGCGCTGGCACTCGACAGCACATTTGCGCTGGCTTGGCGGAAGCTCGCCATCTCACTGGCGAGAGGCGCGTTCCCGCTGACGGCCGTGGATTCGGCCATGACGCAGGCCGCGCGCTACGCCGACAGGCTGCCGGACCGGGAGAAGTACCTGGTCCTGGGTTCGTACTACTCGGTGGGTCTCCATCGGGACCGCGGCAAGGCGATTGCCAGTTACCGGCAAGCGCTCGCCGCCGATCCCGGCAACTGGGTCGCGGCGAACAATATCGCGTCGCAGTTCCAGGATGGCCGCGAGTTCGACAGTGCCCTGCACTATGCCGCGCGGGCATACCAGGCCCAGCCAACGGCGGCGGCCAGCATTTATGCACTGTCGCTGATCAACGCGGGTCAGGCCGACTCGGCCGAGCGGGTTCTCCGGCGTGCGGGGACGGCCGACAGGCTGGCAGGCAATGATCTGTATCTGCGGTACCTGACTCAGATCGCGCTCGGCAGGACCGATTCAGCGCGACGGATAGCGCAGGCCGCGACCCAGTCGCCGTCCGTTCCGCTTCGCTTCACTGGGCTGGGCCTGGCGTCAGGCCTGGAGCAGATGCAGGGCCAGCTGAAGGACGCCGACCAGACTGACGCCGCGCTGTTTCGCCTCGGGGCCGAGCGCGGACGGGTGGCGGACATGACCGGGCTGGTGGACGCGGCCGGGGACATTCTGTATCGTGGTCGGACTGCAGAGGGCGTGCGCAAGCTCGACCGCCTGCTCGCGAGCACCGGCTGGACCAGCGCCAA
>DASSOW010000395.1:0-3429 GCA_035700175.1 Gemmatimonadales bacterium
CCGGATCGGTTCCTTCAGCAGCAGCGGAGCGAGCAGCAGGATGTAGAGCGGCGCCGTGCTCTGCAGGTAGATGGTATTGGCCGAGGTGGTGAGCTTGTTGGCGAGCACGAAGAGCAGCAGCGTGGCGGCGTAGGTGACGCCCACCGCCATCGAGCGCCAGGTGTAGCCTCGGCGCGCCTGCGGCAGCAGCAGAAAGAGGGTGAGCGCCGCGATCCCGGAGCGGAAGCTCGCCACCTGATACCCGGTGAGCGACGCCGCCTTGATGGCCGCGCCGCCGGTGGAGAAGAGCGCGGCCGCGAGGACCAGCTGCAGTCGCGCCGCGTTGGAACGCAGCATGCGGCTATGGCGTCCCCACGCTGTGCCGCTTGAGCGCCGCGCGCACCTGGTCCAGCGGCACGGCCTCCGCCCGGCCGCTCCGGCTCTCCACCGTGGTGGCCATGAACAGCGAGTTGTAGATCGCCTCCTCGGTTGCCTCGGCCACGGCCTCGAACAGCGACGACATCGCGTCGTTGTCGAGATCGCTCACCTGCCGCACCGGACCCTCATCGGTCCGCCGCACCGATTCGGCGGTGCTGAACGCGATGACGTAATCACCGGAGCCATTCGAGCCGTACGCGCCCGTCCGCCCGAGCCCCATCAGCGCGCGCGACGCCATGCGCCGAAGATTCCGGTCCGACACCGGTGCATCGGTGGCCACGACGATCATGATGGAGCCATCGGCCGCATTCCGACGACCCGCCGGTGGCGGCGGCCGCCGCAGCTCCTTCCACATCGGCACGCCCATCACCGTGAACGCGCCACCAAAGTTGCTCTGCACGAGAACGCCCACAGTGTATCCATTGTCAGGGCGGCCCGTCCGCCGAGACGAAGTCCCGATCCCACCCTTCCAGCCGAATGCGATCGTCCCGGTGCCGGCGCCGACGCTCCCCTCCTCCACCTTGCCGGTGTCAGCGGAGGTCAGTGCCTTGATAACGTCCTCGGCGCGGATGGGTCGATCGCGAATGTCGTTCAGCGATCCATCGTTGGTTTCACCCACGACCGGATTAATGGAGCGCACCCGTTCCATTCCGGGCTGGTGCAGCAGGTAATCCACCATGGCGTCAGCGGCGCGCCAGACGCAGAGGGTGCAGGTGAGCAGAATCGGCGTTTCCAGCTCGCCCAGCTCCTGCACCTGGGTGACGCCGAGCAGCTTGCCGAAGCCGTTGCCGACCACGATAGCCGCCGGCACGCGCGAGAAAAAGGTGTTGCCGCCATGCGGCACGATGGCAGTGACCCCGGTGCGGATCGAGTCGCCCACGATCCGCGTCACCTGCCCCACCCGGACGCCCGGAACGTCGGTGATGGCGTTGTTCGGGCCGGGCGTGAGGCGCCCTGGGGCCACGCCCAGATCGCGCGCGCGAGCGCGCTGCTGGCCTGCGAGGGTTGCGGGGAGAATCAGCGCGAATACCAGCACGCCGAACGCCGAACGCCGAACGCCGTCTCGCAACCCGTGACCCGCGACCTGCGACTCGTGACCCATGACCCGCGACCCGCGACCTGCGACCTGTGACATGCGACTCATTCCCGTAGCTCCTTCAGATCCCGGAACAAATTCAGCGCTTCCGGATTGGCCAGCGCATCCACGTTGGTCACCGGCCGGCCGTGGATCACGTTGCGCACGGCAAGTTCGGTAATCTTGCCGCTGATGGTCCGCGGGATGTCGGCGATCTGCACGATCCGCCTGGGGACGTGATGCGGCGAGGTGGCGCTCCGGATACGCTGGCGAATCTGCTCGCGCAGGACGTCGTCCAGCGTCACCCCATCTCGCAGGCGCACGAACAGCACAATACGTGTGTCGTCTTCCCATTCCTGCGCCACCACCAGGCTCTCTACCACCTCGGGCAACTGCTCCACCTGGCGATAGATCTCGGCGGTGCCGATGCGGACGCCTCCCGGATTGAGCGTGGCATCGCTCCGGCCGTAAATGATGAGGCCGTCGTGCTCCGTGAGCGCGGCCCAGTCGCCGTGGCGCCATACATTCTCGAACGTGCTGAAGTACGCCTCGTGATAGCGGGAGCCGTCCGGGTCATTCCAGAACCGCACCGGCATGCTGGGGAACGGCCTGGTGCAGCACAGCTCGCCCGCCTCGCCGCGCGGCGCGCGCGCGGGCGGCCCGCCAGCCTCTCCCTGCAGGATCTCGACCGCCATGCCGAGGCCGCGGGTCTGCAGTTCACCACGCCAGACCGGCGCGATCGGGTTGCCCAGCGCGAAGCAGGAAATGATATCCGTCCCGCCGCTGATGCTGGCCAGGTGCACATCCGGCTTGATGTCGCGATAGACGTAATCGTAGCTGTGCTCGGCCAGCGGGCTGCCGGTCGAAAGGATGGCTCGGAGCGCGGCGAGGTCGTGGCTGCGCGCAGGAGCCAGTCCCTCCTTCTCCGCCAGTGCGAGGTACTTGGCGCTGGTGCCGAAGACGGTGATCCCCTCGGCTGCCGCCATGTCCCAGAGGTGTTCCTTGCGCGGGCTCAGCGGTGCGCCGTCATACAGCACCACCGTGGCACCCACAGCAAGCGACGACACCAGCCAGTTCCACATCATCCAGCCGCAGGTGGTGAAATAGAAGATCCGGTCGCTCCGGGTAAGGTCGGTGTGGAGCGCCAGTTCCTTGAAGTGCTGCAGCAGGGTCCCGCCGGCGCCGTGCACCATGCACTTGGGCAACCCCGTGGTGCCCGACGAATACATGATGTAGAGCGGATGATCAAAGGGCAGGCGGGTGAAGGCCGGTTCCGACAATCCCTCGTAGCCCGCCAGGAACTCGGGCCACAGAATCGTGCCGGGCACCTGGTCCAGATCAGGCGAAGCCGCCAGGTAGGGGACGACGACAATGCGTTCGATGGCGGGGATGGCCTCGCTCACCGCGCGCACCCGCTCGAGCAGGTCAATCCGCTTGCCGGCGTAGCGGTAGCCGTCCACCGTCACCAGCACGCGCGGCGAGATCTGCCCGAACCGGTCCACCACCCCCTTGACCCCGAAATCCGGCGAGCAGGACGACCAGATGGCGCCGAGACTCGCGGCGCCCAGCATGGCGATGATGGTTTCGGGGAGATTGGGGAGGTAGCCGGCGACGCGGTCGCCCTGCTTGACACCGGACGCCGCGAGCGCCGCGGCCGCGCGCGCCACCTGGACGCGGAGCTCGGCGAACGACAGCCGTGACTGCCGGCCCAGCTCGCTCCAGAAGACGATCGCGTCGCGATCGTCGTCATACCGCAGCAGGTTCTCGGCGAAGTTGAGCTTTGCCCCGGTGAACCAGAGTGGCCCGCGGGCCGGATCGGGCGGCGCCATATGGTCGAGCCCCACCACCACGCGCTCCCAGGGCGGGCCTGCGCCGCGCTCGTCAGCCACGATGCCACAGAAGGTCCAGACGGCGGGCCAGAACTCTTCCGGCTTTTC
>DASSOW010000396.1:0-4236 GCA_035700175.1 Gemmatimonadales bacterium
GTCCCCGTCGGAAGCTCAATAGTCGTAGCGCGCAGCGCAACGCACGCGGCGCGGGTGACTATCCGCCCGCGAGCGTCATTGCGCCTCTCCGCGGAGCGTACACTACGGTCTGCCCTTCCAGCAGTTGATTGCCCAGAATGCCGTCGGTACCAAAGAGCGACAGCGCGGTCGAGAGCAGCGCTGGCAACACACCGCATCGAATGGTGTACTCGGCGCCCGCTACGGTCATCGGGACATGCCACGTGTCGGTATCGAACTCACCGAAGCCAGGATAGAAGTCATGCACCTGCCCCGCTGGCCGGAGCCCATCCATTCCGGCGGCAGTGTCCAGATATGATAGCTGCGCGCCGGTGTCGAAGATCATCCGGCGCGATGCGTCACCGATCCGGACGGTCACGACCGGCAGGCCCATGATCTGCTCCATCGCGACGGGCGTCCCTTCGAGCTCAAGCTGCCCGGCGTCGACCTTGGCGTGGCCAGCGCCGATGTCGAGCAGAAAATCGAACTCGTTCAGCACATCGGCGCCGAGCAGGCCGGCACAGTCCACCCCGACCGACTGCGAGAGCGTGGTCGCGTTGAGGCCGTGGAACTTCTGGGTGGTGTCGAACCGCCTGCCCGCGACCGAGACCCCGTCTGGAGCGCCGAAGCTCACCGGCGACCCAGTGTCGACCAGCCAGAGCGCCCCATCCAATTCGAGAAAGAGATGCTTCGCACGAAGGTGCAACGGATATTCGTGTGGCATCACAGCCCCCGCTTCTGCCGCAGCTGGCGAGTGTACTTCTCCTTCCCCTCCCGCGAGCTCATCGCCATCGCCGCATTGTACTTCCGGTCCATCGCCGAGTACTGGCGCTGGCTCAGCCGCTCGGCTTCCTGTCTCAGGTCGGCAATCTCGTCCGCGATGTTGGCCGAGTCCGCCATCACACTGCACGCAACGATCTGCTCGCGCAGTACCGTTGAGGCGCGGTCGTAGTCGCCCTGATCGGCGAGCGTGATAGCCTCTTCCCGCGCTCGCGCCGCCTCGAATCGGAGGAACGTCTCTTCCACCACGGGCTCCACGTGGTCGCTGCCGTCCAGGTTTGCCATCACCGGCATGATCGTGGTGCGATGCGTGATCCCCTCGTCGGTCACCACGTCGGCCTCGATCCTCACGCGCGCCACTTCCACCTTGCCCAGCTGCGCCACGTCATTCACGTGGAAGCGGATGCCGAGCGAGCGAGGAGAGGTGGCGTACAGGTCGCCCAGTGTCACCCGCCAGGCGCCATCAGGCGTCGTCACGACTGGCATCGATTGCAGGAACGTCACACCGGCTGCCGCCGGATGGGTGAGGCGAATCTCGATGGACACGTTCTGGGCCGAGAGCGCCACCAGGCCTTCGATCTCATTCTCGAAGATGTCGGCCATCTGGTCCTCGGCTTCGACGAACCAGTAGTTGCCGCCGCCATCGCGCGCCATCGGCTCGAGCAGGTTCTCGTTATAGTCGGCACCGAAGCCGATGCATGTGGTGGAGATCCGGTTGCCGCGGGCCGAACGCGCCATCGTCACGAGCTGCGGAATGCCGGTGATCCCCCGGTTGGCCTGGCCATCGGTGAGGAGCACGACCCGGTTGGTGCCGTCCATCATCGAGGCACTGACATGCTGCATGCCCTGGAGCCAGCCGCCCGAGAGGTTGGTGCAGCCACGGGTGGTGAGCGACTGGATGGCGGCAATTGCCGCTGGCTGGCCTGCCGGCGCGGGGCCGAAGACAGTCTCGACGATGTCATCGAAGGCCACCACGCTGAGCCGGTCGCTGGGCGAGAGAAACGAGGCGAATCGCTCGGCGGCCGCCCGCGCCGCGACGATCGGCATGCCAGCCATGGATCCCGACCGGTCGAGCACCAGAGACACGTTGATGGGCGCACGCCGGGTGGGCGCCTCGCCGGCCAGCGTCACGAGCATCCCCACCTGATGGGCGTTCTGGGTGGTGGCAAAGCGGGTAGACAGCTGGACGTCGGATTTCATGAGTGCCTCCGGCACAGGCCGGTTCGGTTGACAGGCGGCATGGGCCGCCCCATCTTGTTGACCACGTAGTAAACGAGCGAATAATCTTGTGTGCGCTTCTTATTTTGTCAACACCGAACGTCAGCCGTAACATGTGTCAGTCACCGGTAAACACGCGGATTGCTACCATAACTCATTATCTGATGGCGGCTTATGAAGCTCTTCGAGGGTAGCAGCGACGAGGCCGCAGGCAGGGATCCGGTCACCCGCCGGCTCCTGGAGCTGCTCTATCGGAGCCGGAAGGCCAAGGGCTGGACCGTGCGCGACCTGGCGGCGGCGGCTGGCATCTCGCCGTCCTACGTCTCGCTGATCGAGAACGGCCACAAGATCCCCGACGCCGGCACCATTGAGCGCCTGGGGCAGGCGCTGGAGCTTGACCCTGCTCTGCTCCGCGCCTGGGTCACGGTGCGAAGCCGGACCCCGGACGCCACGGAGTCGGTGCAGGCGGCGCATGAGCTGATGCAACGGCTGGGAATTCTCGACACCTCTGAGACCCCTCAGCTCCGCGAGTCGATTGTCGGAATCACCATTCCGAGGGACCTCGCCCTGAACGACTCGGCGCCGTCGATGATGCTGCCGCTCAACCTCGCCGAGCCGGAGCCGAGGGGGCGGTATGTGCGGATACCGATGGTGGAGGAAGGCACCACGCCGCTCGAGCCGGCGGGTGATCGCAGCTATTCGCCGTTGATCATTGACCGGCGGGTGCTGCCGGATCGGGAACAGCTGCGCGGGGCATTTGCCTGGCGGCTGAGCTGGGCTGGTGTCGCGCGGATTCCGGGCGTCTATCGCAGCGGTGACATGATCGTCATCGCGCCGGAGGCATGGGAGCCGAGGATCGAGCGCTTCCACCCGCTCATGGTCTTCGCCGTGCGGAGTGCGGAGGCTGTGGTCTTGAGCCGGGTCTCCTGGACCGGAACCCAGCTGGTGCTGCACGGGTCACACAAGGCGGCGGTGGAAGTGATCGAGGATGCGACGGCGGAGCGGCTGCGGGATCTGATTGTGGGGCGGGTCATCGCGGCGGTGCAGCGGTTCAGGGCGTAGGCTGCTGGCTGCTGGCTGCGCGACGCTGTCCCCGGCGTGTCATTGCGAGCATCCCGACGGGATGCGAAGCAATCGGATCGCTTGCTCACGTCCCTCGGGCCACCCGAGTGCTTCGCCTCTTCGAAGCTCGCAATGACGCACAGCTCTCAGCTCTCCGCTCACACGTGAAACTGAAAAGACCGATGGAATAGCGGCGAGAGCCGGAACTCGTTCCTGAACTGCGGCGTACCATGCAGCAGCTCGCGGCACTCCAGCAGGCCCAGGTCGGTCAGCGGATTGAGCAGAAACGAATAGGTCGTGAAGCCGAACTCCGGATTGCCGTCTGGCGCATCGAACCGGGCAAGCGGCGCATCCTCGGCTGTCATGGGCCAGCACAGCCACGCCAGGTCCTGGCCATCGATCCACTCGATGGCGTACTGGCTGAGCCGCCAGACTGCGAGCGGCAGCACCTGGAGCATGACCTCGGGCGCATCGCCGATGTCGGGAAGCAACACGGGGTCGGCAAAATAGCCGAGGAAAAGCTCCGTGTAGAGCGCGCCGGCACGTTCGGGGCGCATCACGTCATATCCTCGCTTGGCCAGCACCAGGCCCTTCCGATTGACAATCAATTCGGTGCCTTCGAGCAGCGTCCGCAGCTTCCTGAGCTCGAGGCAATCTTCTTCGTTGGTGACCTTGCGCGGGCGCCCTTCCAGCTCCGGGAAGTCCGCCTCCAGCCCGAGCTGGGCCATGGCGCGCGCCACTGTCGCACGATCAAACGCTCCACGCGACGTCACTCGCAGCGGCCCCTCGTCCCGGACAAAGGCCAGAAGCTCGCGCGCGAGCTGCATCAGCCGGACGTGCTGTGTTTCATCGAAGATGAGTTTCTGGTTGATGCTGACGCCACTGTCCGGCGAGAACCAGTCGCTCGCGAGCAGGGTTGCCATCTGCAGCGGCGCGAGGCCACCAAGGGCGGGCTGCGGTGTCGTGTCATAACGCTCGATCGCGCCCGTGAGGACGTGACCCAGAGTAGCCCCGTCCCGCACGCCACTCTCGACGGCGTGCTAGAGCGCCTCGATGATTTCGGAAGGGAGCATCCCCTCGGGCTGATCCAGCGACATGCTGGATGCTAGGGCCGGGACCGGAAAGCGCAAGCGGACGAGGGACGAGGGACGAGGGACG
>DASSOW010000397.1:0-5659 GCA_035700175.1 Gemmatimonadales bacterium
CCCGGCGAGTTGATGTAGAGGTAGATGTCCTTCTCGGGGTTGTCGGCCTCGAGACAGAGCAGCTGCGCAATGATGATGTTGGACACGTCATCATTGATGGGCGCACCGAGGAACACGATGCGATCCATCAGCAGGCGGGAAAAGATGTCGTAGGTCCGCTCGCCGCGGCTCGACCGTTCAATGATGTAGGGCGGGTAGATCGTGGCCATCAGGTCAGTCCGTCTTCTCGTCAACGGTGGATTGCGCGAGGAGATGGGCAAAGACCTTCTCCTCGGTGAGTGCCCGCTCGATCTCGGGCAGGCGGTTTGCCTTCTGCAGGCTGGCGTACAGCTGGCCGGTTTCCACGCCGCGGGCCCGCGCCATCTCGGCCACTCGCGCGTCAACATCCTCCTCCGTGGCGCGCAGCTTTTCCTGTTCCATGACCGCCGACAGGATGAGGTCGCGCCGCACCGTGGCTTCGGCAATGGGATGGAACTGCGACTCGAAGGCGCCGAGTTCCGATTCCGGAAGCTGGTACGCATGGGCGTAAGCATGCAGGACCCGGTGCACCAGCGATTCGGGCGCAGGCACGTCGTTGGCCTCGGCGATCTGGCGCAGCAGGTCGTCGCGCACCCGGGCGTCGGCTTCGCGCGCGGCCTCCTTCTCGAGGTCCTGCCGGACGGCCGCCTTGAGCTGGTCCAGCGACTCGAAGTCACCCGACTCACGCGCCAGCTCGTCATCCAGCGCCGGAAGTTCCTTCCGCTTCATGTCGAGCAGGGTGACGCGCACCCGGCGGGTCTGTCCACGCCGGCTCTCGTCGGGATGGTCCTCGGGGAAGCGGATGTCACCCTCACGGGTCTCGCCGGGCGTGAGCTGCATGATCAGTTCTTCGAGGTCGGGCACCGCCCGCTGCTCGCCCAGCACCAGGGTGTGCGGCTGGGGCTCGGCCTCCGGGTCGTCCAGTGCCGTGACCTCGATCTGCACCAGCTGGCCCGGCTGCGGCTTTTCACCCTCCACGGGCGCCCAGGTTCCCTTCTGCTCCCGGATCTGTTCCAGCTGCTCGGCCACCAGCTCATCGGTCACCGGCGGAACCGTGCGAGTGACCTTGAAGCCGCCGGTCCGCGCCAGGGTGATGGACGGGCGCACTTCGACAAACAGCTCGAACTCGACCGGACTCCCTTCCTCGAACTTGAGGTTGCGGACGCTGGGCTCGGTGACCGGCTCGAGCGACTCGCTCGACTTGGCCGTCTCCCAGCCGTCACGCACCACCTCTTCCAGCGCCGACTGCCGGATGGCGTCGCCAAAGCGCCGCCGCACGACCGCTTCCGGCGCCTTCCCCTGCCGGAATCCGGGTAGCCGGGCGCGCTTGGCGTAGTACTTGAGTGCCTTCTCCTCGGCGGCACGCACACGCTCCACGGGAACCGTGACCTTGAGGGAACGCGATGCCACATCTTCAGCGGTCTTTTCGACCAGAATGTCCGTCGTCATGGGCGGAAAGGTAGCCGCCCGCCGAGGGGACGGTCAAACAGGCCGCCGCTTGACGGCGAGGCCGGAATCGGGAGTATTGTGGCGTGGCCACCATCCTCGTCGTTGACGACGAACCATCGGTGCGGCGCGCAGTGCGTCGCCGCCTGGAATTGAGTGGCCTGGGCGTGATCGAGGCCGGCAGCGGCGCCGAGGGCCTGGAGGTCCTCGGGCGCGGTGCGTCGGTGGATGCGGTCGTCTGCGATGTCCTGATGCCGGAACTGAATGGGGTGGCGCTCTACGATGCCATCGTGGAGCTGGAACCGCGGCTGCGCGAGCGGGTGGTGTTCCTGACCGGCCTGGCCAGTGAGCCGGCGGTGCACGAGCTGATCGAGGCCCGCGGCGTGCCCATGGTCAGCAAGCTGCACGACCTCACGATCCTGGTGGACGCGGTCAGGTTGGCGCTGCTCCGTTCGTCGGAGTCGCCGCCGGTGTAGGGGCGGGTCGCAGCTCACCCGCGCCTGTCGCGGGCCGCGGCCCACGCCTGGCCGCGGCGGCCCGGTCCAGCAGCTGCCGTACCCGCGCAGCCAGCGCGTCCGGTGCAAAGGGCTTGGACTGGAACGGCGCGCCCAGGGGCAGCATCCCCCGTTCCGTCACCTCCTCGCCGGTATAGCCGGACATGAAGAGAATCGGCAGACCGGGCGCCCGCTCATGGAGCCGGGCCGCCAGCTCCCGGCCTCCCAGGTCGGGCATGGCGACATCGGTCACCACCAGCGCAATCTCGGATTCCCGCACTTCGTAGATGTCCAGTGCCTCTCGCCCATCTGCTGCCTCGATGATCGCGTAGCCGTAATCCCGGAGCGCGCGGGCGGCAAGCGAGCGCACCATCTCCTCGTCCTCGACCAGCAGCACGGTCTCCGACCCACCCCGCGGCGGCATCCGCCGGGGCCCGGAGGGCCGCTCGGCCGGCTCGGCAGAAAGCGGGAGATAGGCCTTGAATACAGTGCCCTGGCCCGGCTCGCTGTAGGCAAAAATGAACCCGTTGCTCTGCTTGATGATGCCGTAGGCGGTGGACAGCCCGAGGCCGGTGCCCTGGCCCACCGGTTTGGTGGTGAAGAACGGCTCGAAGATGCGGTGCATGGTGGCTTCGTCCATGCCCGGCCCCGTGTCACTCACCGACATCATGACGAAGTCGCCCTTGGGGAGCGACAGGTCGGGGTGCCGCAGTGCATAGGTGCCGTCAAAGTGCTGCTGGGCCGTCTCGATGGTGATGCGACCGCCATCCGGCATCGCGTCCCGGGCATTGAGCACCAGGTTGAGCAGCACCTGTTCGAGCTGGCCTGGATCCGCATGGCTGCAACAGGGCTCCGGACACAGGCGGGTCACCATCTGGTGCCTTTCCGTGACCGAGCGCTGCAGCATGGGCAGCAGCTCCTGAATGACCGCGTTGAGGTCGATGGTGCGAGGGTGCAGCACCTGCTGGCGGCTGAACGCCAGCAGCTGGCGGGTCACGTCCGCTGCCCGGCGCGCCGCCTTGAGAATCTCCTCAACGTCGGACTGGCGTTCGTCCCCGGGCGCGAGGCTCCGCAGCAGGAAGTCGCCGAAGCCGAGGATCGCCGTCATCATGTTGTTCACTTCATGCGCCACGCCGCCGGCCAGTCGGCCGGTAGCCTGCATCCGTTCCGCCCGGCGCATCTGGTCGTCCATTCGGCGTCGTTCGGTAATGTCGGCCGCCGTGACGCACACCCCGATCACCGCCTCCTGCTCATCGCACACCGGGGCATAGGTGATATCGTACTGGGCAGTGCCGTCGCCCGGCGCGATTTCCATGCTGAGGCGTTCACCGGCCAGGGCGCGGCGGAACTGTTCCTCGGCCAGCAGGCCGAGCTCGCGGACGCGCATGCCGATGCCGATGCGGATGCCCAGCCGCTCCTCGGTCCGCGCTGCTGCCGCGTTGTACAGCCGCACCCGGCCATCGCGGTCCAGCAGCACCAGCGCCTGCAAGGTGGAGTCGAAGATGGTCCGGAGGTCGGCCTCCGAGCGGCGCAGCGCCGCCTGTGCGCGTTCCCGCTCACCCCGCTCCCGCTCCCGCTCGAGCGCTGTCCGCACCGCCGGCCCGATCCGGGTGAGGTTGCTCTTGAGGACGTAATCGGTGGCGCCTGCCTTCATGCACTGGACGGCGGTCTCCTCGTTGATGGAGCCCGTGACAATGATGAAAGGCACGTTGGGAGCCCAGGCCCGCGCAAGTTCCAGCGCACGCATGCCGTCGAACTGCGGCAGGGAGAAGTCGGACAGGATCACATCGGGACGGAAGTCGCGCAGGGCCTGGACAAAATCGTCGCGCGCACTGACGCGGTGCACCACGCAACCCAGGGCCGCCCGGTCCAGCTCGAACTTCAGCAGCTCGGCGTCCATGGCTACGTCTTCCAGGAGCAACACTTGCAGCGGAGCAGCAGTCATCTGCTATCTGTCCAGGTGGCGGCAGACCGCCAGCGAAGAGCCGGGGAAGGGCAATCGGTCAACATTCGCCTCACGCAACGCTCCTGTCAAACGCGGCCAGACTTGACCCAGACCCTCCCGGGGCCCATGCTCAACGGGAGGGCGCTTCAGGACGGCCCCATATTCCTGCTCATATCCGGCACGTCGCGCGTGCCGTTCGCCTGAGGGCTATTTCATGTCTGATGACCGTGCGTCCGCCAAATCCCGGACCTCGCGCCGGACTGGCAGCAAGGCCGGTGCTGCTGCCGAGGTATCCCTCAATGGTCGCGGTGAACCGGACTCCATTGACGCTGCCGAGCTGCTGGACGTGCTCACCGCGGTAAAGCGCGGTGACTTCACGGTGCGGATGCCACGCGACCGCGTCGGCCTGCGCGGCAAGGTGGCGGACACCCTCAACGACATCATCCAGATGAACCAGGACCTGGTCACCGAGATCGACCGCGTGAGCCAGGTGGTGGGCAAGGAAGGCAGGATCAGCCAGCGCGCCTCGCTTCGCGGGGCGGGCGGCTCGTGGGCGGCGCCGGTCAACTCGGTCAACGCCCTCATCGGCGACCTGGTCCAGCCCACCGCCGAGGTGGCCCGCGTGCTCGGCGCCGTGGCCAAGGGTGACCTGTCGCAGAGCATGGCCCTCGACATCGACGGACGGCCGCTGATGGGCGAGTTCCTGCGGATCGGCCGCACGGTGAACGGCATGGTGGACCAGCTGGGCCTCTTTGCGTCGGAAGTCACCCGCGTGGCCCGCGAGGTGGGCACCGAAGGCAAGCTCGGCGGGCAGGCGCAGGTGAAGGGCGTGGCCGGCACCTGGAAGGACCTGACCGACAACGTGAATTCGATGGCTGCCAACCTCACGACCCAGGTCCGCAACATCGCCGAGGTGACCACCGCCGTGGCCCGCGGCGAACTCAACCGCAAGATCACGGTGGATGTGAAGGGAGAAATTGCCGAGCTCAAGGACACCATCAACACGATGGTGGACCAGCTCAACTCCTTTGCCTCCGAAGTCACCCGCGTCGCCCGCGAAGTCGGCACCGAGGGCAAGCTGGGCGGTCAGGCGCAAGTGCGCGGTGTCGGCGGCACATGGAAGGACCTGACGGACAACGTGAATTCGATGGCCGCCAACCTCACCACCCAGGTGCGTAACATCGCCCAGGTGACGACGGCGGTGGCCAACGGTGACCTCTCCAAGAAAATCACCGTCGACGTGCGCGGTGAAATCCTCGAACTCAAGAACACCATCAACACGATGGTGGACCAGCTCAACTCCTTTGCCTCGGAAGTCACCCGCGTGGCCCGTGAGGTGGGTACCGAGGGCAAGCTGGGTGGCCAGGCCTACGTGAAGGGCGTGGGCGGTGTCTGGAAGGACCTGACGGACAATGTGAACAGCATGGCCGGCAACCTGACCTCGCAGGTGCGCAACATCGCCGAGGTCACCACCGCGATCGCGCGCGGTGACCTCTCCAAGAAAATCACCGTCGACGTGAAGGGCGAAATCCTCGAGCTCAAGGACACCATCAACACGATGGTCGATCAGCTCAATTCGTTCGCCTCCGAGGTGACGCGCGTGGCGCGCGAGGTGGGGTCGGAAGGAAAGCTCGGCGGCCAGGCGCAGGTGGAAGGCGTTGCCGGTACCTGGGCCGACCTCACCGACAGCGTCAACCTTATGGCCGGCAATCTGACGGGGCAGGTCCGCAACATTGCCGAGGTGACGACCGCCGTT
>DASSOW010000398.1:0-4752 GCA_035700175.1 Gemmatimonadales bacterium
CAGGCCGAAGACATTGCTGCGAGGGAGCAGGGCAACCGCGTCCTGGGAGGTAGCGGCGCCAACACGCGCATCGAGTGCTGCGCCCGTCGCATCCATCAGTTCGAGCGCGCACCCGCCGACATCCGCGGCGGCCAGCATGGCGCGAGCTGCCGCCACGCGCGTCGGGAGGAGCACGTCGTCGCTGTCCACGAAAAGCACGGCGTCGTACCGGGCAACGATGGCGTCGATGGCTACGCCACGAACGCGAGCAGGAGTGGCACCCGCAGGCGCCGGCACCCAGCGAATCCCGCTGTCCGCGCCGAGGATGCCGCTTACGGTGGCCGGAGCCAGGCCGTCCAGGCCAATCCAGATATCGAGGTCACGGTCACTCTGCGCCCGCACCGACGCGTACCACTCGGGCAGGAAGCGCTCAACCCCCGCGTACACGGTGGTGTACAGCGCGAGGCGATCAAGTCGCATGATGCGCCCTCCGCCGGCGGGCGGAGCGCAGCAGCTGCTCCGCCATTTCCCAGTCCGCCTCGGTGTCAATGTCCACCGCGCGCTGCCAGGGCATTTCCCATCCCGTCCGGCCCGGCACGTGAAAGGTGCCGGCGCGGCGCAGCACCTCAGCGCGGATCCACCAGACCGCACCGGTGGGGCACACGAGTGACGGAAGGTCCTGGCTCCGCCGGGTCATCTGCTCGGCGTGCAGCGGCGACAGGGTGCCGTCCTCTGCCACCGTGCTGGCCCACCACGGATTCTGCCAGGCAAAGCGGGTGACCGAGAGTTGCACGGCCGCGCCGCTGCGCTGGAACGCCGACCAGCTTTCGCGGATGTCGCCCGCGGTTCTGAGGGGGCAGTTGGGGAGCAGCTGCGCGACCGCCGCAACGCTGCGCCCCGGGTCCACGCGGACCAGCGCATCGAGGGTCACCGCGGAGACGTGGGTGTGATCATCGGCCAGACCGGCATCGCGAACGAAGGGCACCGATGCGCCCAGCGAACGGGCCAGCTCGGCGACCTCCTCCGAGTCCGTGCTCACGACCACCTGCGCGAAGAGTCCCGCCCCGAGCGCAGCCTCCACGGTATAGGCGAGTGCCGGCCGCCCGGCGAGCGGACGGATGTTCTTGCGTGCGACCCGGCGCGAGCCGATCCGCGCCGGAATGACCGCGAGCAGCGAGGCCGAGGATGCGGCGATCACCTCGCCTCCAGCGCGAGCCGGCTCACCCCACCGTCCGTTTCGTGCAGCCGCAGTCGCCCGCCCTGCGCGATCCAGAGTGAACGGAAGGTGGGGCAGCCCTGCAGCAGCTCGTCGTCACGGCCAAGACCGACAAGGCGGCCTTCGTCCAGCACCATGATGCGGTCCGCGTGGCGGAGCGTAGACAGGCGGTGTGCAATCATGAACGTCGTGCGCCCCAGCATCAGCCGGTTGATGGCAACCTGCACTGCGGCTTCCGATACGCTGTCGAGACTGCTGGTGGCCTCATCGAGAAGGAGCACAGGCGCGTTCTTGAGCAGCGCGGCCGCGATGCAGAGTCGCTGGCGCTGGCCGCCCGACAGGCCGCGCGCATCGGGGCCGGTGCCAATCAGGGTGTCATAGCCGCGCTCCATCTCCATGATCTCGTCGTGGAGGTTGGCGGCCTTGCTCGCGGCGATCACCTCGGCGAGCGTGGCTTCCGGCCGGGAGAAGCGGATGTTTTCCGCCACGGTGCCCTGCAGCAGGAAGGAGTCCTGCTGCACCAGGGCGAAGGTGTCGATGAGGTCGGCTACCCGGATCTGCCGGATGTCCACGCCGTCGATGAGGATGGCCCCCTGCGACGGGTCATAAAAGCGAAGCAGGAGGGCAACCAGCGTGGACTTGCCGGACCCGGAGGGGCCGACGATGCCGATAGTCTCGCCCCGACGGACCGTCACCGATACGTGCTGCAGCGCGGGGCGCGTGCCATAGGTAAACGACACATCCCGCAATTCGATGGTGGCCGGCGGAGCGCTGAGCGGCCGGGCATCAGCGGCGTCCCGGATCTCCGGCACTGACCGCATGATATGGTGTACCCTGTCGAGCGTCGCGAGGTTGGTCTGGACCTTCGCGTACACGTTCAGCAGGCCGACCATCGGGCTGTAGACGGCCACCACGGCGACCAGCAGGCTGAGCAGCGACTGCCACGCCAGCGCCCCGGAGGCAACGTCCCGCCCGCCGAGGGTCAGCACCAGCACAAGCCCCAGCCCGGAGACGGCTTCGAACAGCAGACGGGCAGCGGCCGCGGCTCGTGTGGACCGATCCAGGTTGCGCTGGTAGGCCTCCGCGTTTGTCGTGGCCTGTGCCAGCACGCGCTCCTCACCGCGATTCAGCTTGATGTGACGGATGCCGGAAGCGATGTGCAGGAACCCGGTAGAGAGCGCGGCGATGGCATTGCGCTGCTCGGCGGCCGAACGCAAGAGGCGCTCGCCAAACCAGTGGGCGGGCAGGAGTCCGAGCGGAACGATGACCAGGCCGATGAGCGTGAGGGACGGACTCATCATCGCGGCGACTACCACAAGGCCGACCATGCGGGATCCGTGCAGCACCAGTTCACCGACGGCTTGCGTGACGTTCCGCATGCTCTTCAGGTCATGATACGACGCCAGCACGATGTCTTCCTGCCGGTTCCGGTCATAGAACCGGACCGACAGTGTGAGCAGCTTGGCCATGACCTGCTTGATGGCCGCGATTTCCACCGAGTCGGCGAGCCGGGCCGAGAGAACCTCCGCCGAAGCGGTCGTGACGGCCCGGCCCAGCCAGATCACATAGATGAGGACGGCTCCGAGCAGGAGACCGAGACCCCGGGAAACGCCGGCGTGATCAAAGCCGACCAGGGTGTTTCGCAGCGCGACCAGCAGCAGGCCCTGCAGGACGCCCTGGGCCAGCGTGGTGCCGAGCAGGCCGGCAGCGAGCCAGGGGCGCTGCAGCATCATTCGGCATCCCTGCGCCAGGGCGCCGGCGACTCCGAGTCCGCGCATGGAGGGGGCGTTCGGCATCGGGCGACCTTCAGCCTGCCGGGCCAGGATCGGCTGGGACGAGGTGGCCCGTGGCACCCCCCGCAGCTTCGAGGACGAGGGGCGGCTTGGCCCCGGCCACGAGGGCTTCGGGAGCCAGTTCCTCCATGAGTCGACGGAGCACATGCTCCGGCTGGCGCGCGCGCGCCGCGTCAATGAGCCGCGCGACCTTTGGCCGCAGCCGCTCCGGCAGATGCACGTTGGTGGCGCGCAGCACCTTCGGATGCTCGGTCGGGCTGACGTTCTCGCCAGAAAAGAGAATTTCCTCGAACAGGCGTTCGCCGGGACGCAGGCCGGTGAAGCGGATCTCGATGTCCTGATCCGGCTCCAGCCCGGAGAGGCGAATGAGGTCTGCAGCCAGATCGAGGATGCGCACCGGCTCGCCCATCTCGAGCACGAACACGTTGCCATTACGCCCCAGGGCGCCCGCCTGCAGCACCAGCTGCACCGCTTCCGGAATCGTCATGAAGTAGCGCTGCATGTCGGGATGGGTCACCAGCACCGGCCCACCCGCCTGAATCTGGCGGAGGAAGCGCGGGATGACGCTTCCCCGGCTGGCGAGCACGTTGCCGAGGCGCACGACCGCAAAACTTTGGCTGAGCCTCGTGCCAGCGTCCTGCACCAGCATTTCGGCAATGCGCTTGGTGGTGCCCATGATGCTGCAGGGCCGCACCGCCTTGTCACTGGAGATCAGGACGAAGCGCTCGACCCCGAGCGCAGCCGACGCCTGCACCAGGCTGTCGGTCCCGGCCACATTGTTGAGGATTGCCTCGGCGACATTGGTCTCCATGAGGGGCACGTGCTTGTGCGCCGCCGCGTGGAACACTACCTCCGGGAGGTAGCGCGAAAAGATCTCGAGCGTGTGCCGGTAGTCGCGGACGTCGGCGATGAGGGGAACCAGCTCCAGGCCTGGATACGCCTCGGACAGCGCGGTGTGGATCTCGTAAATGGAGTTCTCGCCGTGGCCCAGCAGCAGCAGCCGGCGTGGCCCGAGTGGGGCGAGCTGACGGCAGAGTTCGGAACCGATGGATCCGCCGGCGCCCGTCACCAGTACAGTGCGCCCGGCGATGCCCGATCGGACGAGGCCGAGATCGGTCTCCACCTGCTCCCGCCGAAGGAGATCCCGGATTTCCACCTTGCGCAGGGCGGTGACGCTGACGTCTTCGGAGATGAGCTCGAACAGGCTTGGCACGGTGCGGGTGTGCACCCCGGCGATGCGGGCGGCTTCCAGAATGCGACGGATCACCGCACCGCGTGCGCTCGGCATCGCGATGATCAGTTCAGCGACGCGCTGGGATGCGAGCAATGCGGCCAGGTCACGCACGGCGCCCAGGACTGGCTGTCCCGCAAGCAGGCGGTGCTGCTTCCGGAGATCGTCGTCGACGAAACCGACCAGCCGGAATCCCCATTCCGGATGCAGGTGCAATTCTTCCGCGACGGCGCGCCCGGCCGTGCCCGCGCCAGCGATGATCGTGCGGCGCTCGTTCACCGCCTCCGATGCCGGGGGCATGCTGGGCCCGTCGAACAGCCGGGCCGTCGCGCGGGATCCGCTGATCAGGATGAAGGTGGCGGCACCGTCGAGCGCCAGTACGGACAGCGGCACGCGCACGGGCGTGAGCCCGACGCTGGGCAGCAGCAACCCGAAGACGACGGCGCAGCAGGCGGCCGAGGCCAGCGCCGCAATGGCGATATGGAGGAAATCGCGGAATCCGGCCTGGCTCCACAGTCGGGTGTAGAGACAGA
>DASSOW010000399.1:0-2723 GCA_035700175.1 Gemmatimonadales bacterium
AATCATCGCCGCAGCAGGCCTTCGCCGGCTTCGTCGCCCTGACAAAGGCCGCCATGAACTTGCCATCGATCTGGGCCAGCACGTTTTCAGCGCTCAGGCCAGCGTCGGCCAGGAAGCCCCGGGCGTCCTCACTCTGGTAGACGCGTGTCGGCTCGATTGACGGCGAGGTGAAGCCCGTCTCGTCGAGTAACCGCAGAAACTCCTGCTCCTCGAGTGCGCCCGCCACACAACCGATCCAGAGTTCCATGCTCCGGCGCACCTCGGTGGGCACGTCTCCCCGCACCACGACGTCGCTGATGGCGAGCCGGCCGCCGGGCTTGAGGACCCGGAAAGCCTCCGCCAGCACACGTCGCTTGTCGCCAGACAGGTTCACCACGCAATTGGAAATGATCACATCCACCGAGGCATCCGGCAGCGGGATATCCTCGATCTGTCCCTTCAGGAACTCGAGATTCTCGACCCCTGCCTCGGCGGCGTTCTTCCGCGCCAGCTCCAGCATCGCGTCGGTCATGTCGAGACCATACGCCTTGCCAGTCGGTCCCACCCGGCGCGCCGAAAGCAGCACGTCAATGCCTCCGCCCGAGCCCAGGTCGAGCACCGTCTCGCCTGGGGAGAGCTGGGCGAGCGCCGTTGGATTGCCACAGCCGAGCGATGCCAGCACTGCTGCAGAGGGCAGCTGGTCCGTTTCGCCACGGGCATAGAGGTTCGAGGTGATCGGATCGGCCCGGCCGTCCGCCGCCGCACCGCCACAGCAGGAATTGACCGGGCCACAGCAGGCAGCCGATCCGCCTGCATCGAGGACACGCTTCGCCGCTTCACCATACTTTTCCTGCACCACACGCGTCAGTGTGTCCGCCCCTGCGGGACTCGCTTCGTTCGACATAACGTACTCCATCAAGAATTGTTGATATGTAGAGCCCCAAAAAAGCGCCGTCTGGCGCTCACCAATGCTGCCCTTCTCAGCCGCAGCAGCTGCCCAGCACGGCAAGCCGCCGTGGCGCACGAGGCGAGGCGATCCGCTGCACGTGGTCATGCGCTTCCCGGAGCGCATCGGCCTCCAGGGTGTAGTACGACCACCGGCCCTCACGACGGTCGCTCACCAACCCCACGTCCTTCAGCACCTTGAGGTGGAAGGAAAGGCGGGACTGCGCCGCGCCGAGGGCGTCCTGCAGCTCGCAGACGCACCGCTCCCCATCGCGCAGCAGGTCAAGGATGGCGAGCCGGGTCTGGTCGGACAGCGCGTGAAAGACCGCCGCAGCGCGAGCAGGGTCGGAACGGGTCGCAGTGTGCATGGCGTAAATATATCAAGAAACGTTGATGTGTCAAGGGTCAGGGTCGATGGTCGAGAGGCGGGGCCTGTTGCCGACCAGTCTGCCTCGACCCGTGACCCTCGACTCTAAGCGCTCAAGTCCCTAGTGTCCGCTCGTCCCGGCGCCCCGGCTCGCTTCGAACAGGAACCAGGTCCGCCGCTCGGTCTCATCGAGCCAGACTTCGATGAGGCTGGCGGTGGCGACATCGTCGTGTTCGTCGCACAAGCCGTGGGTCTCACGGAGCCGGGCGGCAACCGCAGAATTGTCGTCGCGCAGTTCGGCCAGCATATCGGCGGCTTCCACGTAGTCGGCATCGTTGTCGAGCAGGCGCTGGGTACGGCTGATTTCGCCGATGGAGTGGAGGGTGATGCCACCCAGCTTCCGGACCCTTTCGGCGACCGGATCGGTCATGGCAAGGATCTGGTCGGCCTGTTCATCCAGCAGCAGGTGATAATCCCGGAAGTGCGGCCCGCTCATGTGCCAGTGAAAATTCTTGGTCTTGAGATAGAGCGCAAAGGCATCCGCCAGGATCTCGTTGAGCGCGGCGGTGATGTCGCGAACAGCCTTGGCATCGAGGTCGGTGGGGGTATCGAGCGGCGCGGAGCGAATGGCTCGCAGGTCACGACGCTTCGCGGCAGAGGCTGACTTCATGGCTGGGTCCTTTCGTGAGGGCTGAAAGCGGAGCGCTGGGCGCTGTGCGCTCAGCGCTCCGCTTCTCCTCAAAGCTAATCCTCCTGTCCCACTTTCACCGAATCGGCCTCCCGGCGCGTCTCGGCCAGCAGTTCCTGCACCGCCTCGACCAGCTTGGACGGCGGGAAGGGCTTCTGCAGGAAGGGGAGGCCTTCGTCCAGCAGTCCGCGCAGCGTGGCGTCCTGCTCGGTGTAGCCCGACATGAACAGGACCGGCGCCGGGGTGTATGACCTGATCTGCTCCGCCAGTGCGCGGCCGTCGAGATCGGGCATGACGACGTCCGACACCACGCAGACCAGCTCGGCGCCGATGTCACGGACCTGCTCGAGCGCGGTCGTGGCGTCGGCCGCATCCCGCACGGTGAAGCCGGCCTCGCGCAGCGCGCGCACCACCATGGTGCGGACGGCCGGCTCATCCTCCACCACCAGCACCGTACCGTACGCGCGGATGCGGGGCGGCTCGGGCCGAGCCGGCGGGTGGACCTCCGGGGCCACCTGCGCCAGCGGCAGGTAGATCTTGAATACGGTGCCCCGACCCACCTCGCTGTAGACCCAGACGTAGCCGCCACTCTGCTTGACGATGCCATACACCGAGGAGAGTCCCAGCCCGGTCCCCTCGCCCACCTCCTTGGTCGTGAAGAACGGCTCGAAGACCTGGTCCTGAACCTCACGCGTCATGCCCCGGCCATTGTCACTGAGTGCCATGAGCACGTAACGCCCCGGC
>DASSOW010000400.1:0-7335 GCA_035700175.1 Gemmatimonadales bacterium
GATCTTCGCAGAAACATCTCGCTGAGGACCGAATCGTTCCAGCCGCGTCTCGCTGGCATCACGCCCTGGACCCCGACCCCTGCCTGCGCAGGGGCATGCTTTCGTCGGGGTGACGGCAGCGACAGGATCCCGCTCATCTTGTCCTGCTGGACCCTCAGGGATTCCCGCTTGCGCGGGAATGACGGGGGCGTACGAACCTGCCCATCCTGCCCATCCAGCCCATCCTGCCCATCCTGCCTCCCCCTACCATTGCCGGCACCACGAACATCGCCCCGATGGTGCCAGCCACAGTACCGCCCGCCGTGGCCAGCGCAATGGCGCCGAAGAGACTGTCGGGGTCGGTCCCGATCGCCAGCGGCAGGAGGCTCGCCAGCGTCGTCAGCGTTACCATCACGATCATGCCCGAGCGATCGACCGACGCGTCTACCACCTGCGCTACACCCAGACCCTTCCGCCGCACTCGCCCATCCTGCCCATCTCGCCCATCTCGCCCATCCTGTCTCCTCATCTCCAACGCAGCGTCAACGAGCAGAATCGCCTGGTTCACCGCGAGCCCCACGACGAGGATCACCCCGACGGCCGCCTCGCGGGTGAAGGCGTTGCCGGTTATCCAGAACGCCGCCACCACGCCGCCCAGCGCGAGCGGGAGGCTGAGGAAGATCATCATGGCGGCCCACACCGAATCGAAGACCAGCGCAACCGAGAGAATCACCAGCACGACGCCGATGCCGAACACGAGCCAGAGGCCCTTGGCGCTGTCATCTGGCGCCCAGGAAAACTCCTCGTCGCCCACCGAATATCCCGGCGGCACGCTGATACTCGCCATGAACGCCTTGTGGGTCCGCTCGGCGAGCTTGGGTGGCCCGCGGAATTCGTAGCCCACGATGCGCAGGTACTGCTGATCCTCCCGGCTCACGGTGCCGAGCCCCGTCTGCTCGTCCACCCTGGCGAGGTCGCGAATGCGGACCGGCGCGTCGGAGGGCGACGGCACGATGGCCTGGCGCAGGTCCTCGAGCGACCGCGAGTCAGCGCCCGCGCGCTGGACGCTCACCGGCAGTTCTTCCTCGCCGATCTGCAGCTTCATTGCCGTGGGGCCACCGGCCAGCTCGCGTGCCACCGAGCCGGCAAAGTCACCGGCAGTCACGCCATAACGCGCCAGCGCATCACGATCCGGGTCGAGCACCACGCTCACCGTGCGCTCGGTGCGCCAGAAGCTCGCGGCGTTGATGTCCACGTTGCGCACGCGGGGAATGCGCTCGAGGCGCCGCTTGAGGTCCATCGCGAGTTGCTCCACGCCGTCGAACGAGTAGCCCAGCAGCTTGATCCGGTAGCTCGACACACCACCACCGCTGCTGCCGCCGTAGTAGCCCGGCCCCTGAGGGGGCTGGACTGACACGACGGCACCGCCGATGAGGAGGGCGCGCTGCGTCAGCTTCTCGTAGAGCTCATACGGCAGGGGCCCGTAGCCGGCCTCCTTCTCGAATACCACGGTCATGTTGGCGCCGTCGGGCGAGCCACGGGTCTCGACCTCTTCCACCCCCGGTACGCCGACCACGATCGCCTCGAATTCCCGCATGCCGCGGTCGAGGCTCGCGGGGTCAGAGCCCTTCGGGAAGCTGAGACCTGCGGTCAACGTCGTACGCTGGAACCCGCCGAAGCTCCAGTTGGACTTGGGCACCTTCTTCACGAACGCCCAGGCCAGCAGCCCAACTGCCGCCGTCGCGAGCGCCATCGTCACCCAGCGCCAGCGCACCAGTCCCCCGACCGCCTTTCCATATATATGCCGGAGCCGGGGCCACCCCGCCCTGTGCATCCCGTGGCCCGAGCCGAGCGCCGGGATCATGACCAGCGCCGAGATGACCGACCAGGCCAGCGCCAGGGCAAAGGCAGCGGCGAAGGGAATGAACGCCGCCCGGGCGTTGCCCTGGAGATATAGAAAGGGAAACAGCACCACCGCCGTGGTGAGCGTGGCGCCGACCACCGCCGGGGTGATGCGCCGGCCCGCCTCCGCCCTTCCTTCGGGCGTATCCTCCGAGGTGCGCAACCGCTCGACCACCACGAGTCCGTTCTGCACCAGGATGCCGACACCCATCCCCAGGCCGGCGAGGGTGAGCAGGTTGGCGGGGATGTGCAGCAGGTAGAGGCCCAGTGACGTGCCGGCGATGGCCACGGCCGCGCTTCCCATTACCAACGCGACCGACTTGGCGTTGCGCAGTGAGATGGCCAGCACCAGCATGACCGCCAGGAAGGCGATCGCGCCGCGCAGGACCAGGTCGTTGAGCTGCTTGCCGAGTTCGATGCTCTCGTCGTTCTGCAGCTTGAGAACGACGCCCGGCGGGAGCAGGCGGGAAATATTGTCTGCCTCCGCCTTCACCCGCTCTGCCGTCTTGATGGCGTCGGCACCGGGAAGACGCGAGATGGAGAGCGCCACGGCGGTCTCGCCGTTCAGGCGATAGAACCGGCCGCGATTGTCTTCCGAAGGCCGCACCGTGGCGAGTTCACCGAGCCGGAAGACCTGGCCGCCGGGACCGGTAATGGGCAATGCCTCCAGGTCGCGCAGGTTCTCTGGCTCGTCTCGCACCACCACGGCACTCTCGGTGGCGCCCTCCTGCTGCTCACCCAGTGCCTCCACTACGCGAGCGTTTTGCACCGCCGTGCGGATTGCCACCGGAGAAATTCCCAGTTGCCGCAGCCGGGAACCGTCGTAGGCCACGGTCACACCCGGCGTGGCACCGCCGTAGGAATTGACGCCGCTTACTCCCTCGACCGCCTTGAGTCGAGGTTCGGCGATGTCCTCAGCGATCTTGAGCAGCGCGCCCGGCGTGTAAGGGCCTTCCATGGTGTAGCGGAGCAGTGGCTGCTCCTGAAGGTCGTCGGGCACGTAATTGGAGACTTCGGGCGGCGAGACGCCGGGAGGAAAGTCGTTGCGGACTGCCTCGAGCCGTTCGTGGATGGCGAGGCGCGCCATCTGCACGTCGGTACCCGGCTCCAGTTCCACCGTGATGGACGCCGAGCCTTCGGTCGACTCGCTGCTCGTCTTCTTGACGCCACGGACCGGCTGGATGGCCGCCTCGATGGGTGAGGTGACGTAGGTCTCCATCAGCTCGGCGGAGACACCGGGCCAGCTGGAAAAGATCTGGAGGCGGGGAAGTTCGACGGTGGTGCGGGTGGCCAGCGGGAGCCGGGTGAACGCGACACCGCCAGCCAGCAGTAGCGAGAAGCAGATGGCCCAGATGACAGCGGGGCGGTGCGCGGCCCAGCGGATCACAGCGCCTCCGCTGCCTCGCCAGCGACGACGGTGCGCCGAGCCGCTCGCCGGCGTTCCTGCCAGTGCTCGGTCACGGAGTAGGCAGTCGGCAGCAGGAAGAACGTCACGAGCGTGGCTGTCACCGATCCACCGATGATGCCGGCGGCGAGCGGCTGGTAGAGCTCACCGCCGCTGCCGATGCCGAGCACCAGCGGGATCACGCCGACGATGGTGGTGAGCGACGTCATGGTGATGGCGCGGAGCCGCTGCATGCCGCCCGCGAGAATCGCGTCGTTGATGGCATACCCCTCGGCGCGGAATCTCCGGATGGCGTCGAGCTTCACGACCGCGTCGTTGTCGGCTATACCGATCATTACCACCATGCCGATGAGCGACACGGCGTTGAGACTCTGCCCGGTGATCCAGAGGACAAAGATGCCGCCCGCGGCAGCGAGCGGGACGGTGAGCATCACAAGCAATGGCGTGGTGAAGCTGCCGAATTCGCCGGCCAGCACCAGGAAGACCAGCGCGATGGAGAGGATGCCGACCACGGTGAGTTCCTTGGTGGTGCGGCGCTGTTCCACGTCGGCGCCAGTCACCTGCCAGGTGACGCCCGACGGCGGTGTGAGCGATGACAGTATTTGCTCCACGTCGCTCGAGGCGCGCGCCGTGCCGCCCTGTTCCACCACGCCTTCCACGATGCTCACCGGCCGCTGGCCGGAACGCACCACCTCCACCGGCGCCTGTACTTCCTGCACGCTCACCAGCTGGCCCACCGGCACGCCCTTCACCGGGGTGGCCAAGGCGGTGCGCAGGTCTTCATTCAGTGCGCCGGCGAACCGCACCCGGATGGGAATCCGCCGGTCCGTGAGGCGGAGCTCATCGGCGTCCACGCCACCGAGACCGCCGGCCAGCGCGTTCACCACTTCCTGCACGCTGATGCCGCGCTGGGCCATGCGCTCGCGCAGCAGGGTCACTTCCAGCTGTGGCTGGGTGCTGCTGTAGGCGGCGCGCACGTCAGCCAGCGTCGGCAATTTCTCCATCAGCGTCTGGATGCTGTCAGCCCACCGCTCAGCATCGCTCGTGTGGGTGGCCGACACTTCGACTTTCACCAGACGCCCCTCCCGGCCGATCAGGCTGCCAAATTCGGACTGGCCGGCGAGATCCAGCGCGAGCGAGCCCTGCGCCAGGTCTGGCACCGCGGCGCGGAGCGCATCGGCAAAGCCGCCGGCGTCTTTCCCGTTGGGAACCGGGATGATGAGCTGGGATGACGCAGATGTGCCGGGATCGGCGCCGGAGAGCACTTCCTCGTCGGTGGCCTGCCCCACCCGGGCGTAGATGCCGGATGAACCGAGCTTGGTAGCCGCGTCCACGATACGCCGCGTCTGCCGCATCGTCTCTTCGATGGCAGTGCCCTCGGCCAGCCGCACGTCGGCCACCACGGTGCCCTCGTCCACGCGCGGGAGGATCTCGCGCGGCAGCCGCATCGCCACGAGCGCGGTTGCGATCACGAGCCCGAGCGCCAAGCCAAAGACGGCGCGGGGGTGCCCGAGCGACCAGAGCATCCCGTGCTCGTACCAACGTACCGGGGCGGGCATATTTTCGTGCGTCCACGTCGTCGTCCGCGCGCGCGCCCGTGATCGCATCATCATCACCGGCATCAGCGTCAGGGCCAACACCAGCGATGCCGCGAGCGACATCACCACGCTGAGCGAGAGATCGCGGAAGAGCGCGGCAGCGAGCCCGCGCACAAAGACAATCGGCCCGAAGACCAGCAGCGTGGTGAGCGTGCCGGCAATGAGCGGCCCGCTCACTTCCTCGGTGGCCCGACGGGCCGCCTCGATAGCGGGCACGCCCTCCTCGCGATATCTCCCCGTCGCCTCCGCCACGACGATTGCGTTGTCTACCAGCAGGCCGACACCGAGCGCGAGGCCGCCGAGGGAGAGGATGTTGATCGTCACATCGAGGAGCTGGAGGATCACCAGCGCCACAAGCACCGACAGTGGCACGATGAGCCCGATGGCGAGCGAGGCTCGCCAGTCCTTGAGGAAGAAGAGGATGACGATCAGCGACAGCACGCCGCCCGCGATGATCTCCTGGGTGAGGTTGCCGAGGGCGTCGTTCACGAACCGCGCCTGCGCGGCTACCACGTGCATCCTGACGTCGGGGAATTCCTGTTCCAGCTGGCTGATCGACTGGTAGATCCCCTTGGTCACCGCCACCGTGTTGGAGCCGGCATCCTTGTAGACCACGAGGCCCACGGCGGGCTTGCCGTCGAGCAGCGTCTCGGTGTGCGGATCGGCGGTGGTGAGTGAGACGGTGGCGAGGTCGGCGAGCTTGATGCCGGAGCCGGCGGGGCCGACCGGCGTCTCGCCGATTTCCTGGGGCGTCCGGAATTCGGCGAAGGTGCGGACGGAGAACCGGAACTGGCCGCGCCGGATGGTGCCGCCCGGCGAGCTCCTGTTGGCGTTCTCGACCGCCGTGGCAATCTCGTCCGGGTTGAGGCCGAGCGCGCGCATCCGCTCGGGATCAACCTCGATCCGGATTTCATCCTCGGGCGCGCCGACCACGGCCACGCTGGCTACGCCGTCGAGCTGCTCCAATCGGCGGCTGTGCACATCGCGCGCGGTGTTGGCAATGGAGCGAAGGTCCCCGGGGCCGGTGAGCGCAAGCACCGCGATGGGCCGCTCACCGGGATCGCTGGTGAGGAGTGTGGGGCGGTCGGCGCCTTCCGGCAGCGAACCACGCGCGTTGTCCAGTCGCTCGCGCACGGTGAGCACCGTGCTCGCCATGTCGGTGCCCCAGGCAAAGCGCGCCGTGGTGGTCACCTCGCCATTCCGGCTTACGCTTCGGAGATCCACCAGTCCCGGTGTCGCCGCGATGGCCTGCTCGATTGGTTCCGCGATGAGGCGGGAGACTTCGGTGGCCGCGGCGCCGGTGAAGGATGTCCGGACCGTGAGCACCGGCAGGGTCACATCGGGCAGCAGCGACACCGGCAGCCGCCCGACGGAAATGATGCCGAGCAGCACCACCGCAATCGTTGCGGCGATGGTGCTGACGGGGCGCCGGAGGGCGGAGGAGGCGAGGGACAAGGGGCTAGGGGCTAGGGGCTAGGGGCTAGGGATTAGGGAGTAGGGGTCGTTGACCGTCGACCGTCGACCGTTGACCTAATCTTTCGCTTCCTCCACACCCTTCCGCATCTCCACCTTCACCGGCGCGTCATGCGTCAGAGTGAGATGGCCCGAAATCAGCACTGTATCACCCGGCGAAATCGGGATCTCGTTGCTGGCGGAGTCGGGCAGGATGATCGTCTCCGTGCCGTTGGTGCGGCCGGGGTTCACGTAGGTCCACTTGGCTCGGCCTTCCTTGACGACAAACACCAGCGGGCGGCCGTCGCGCTCCAGCACGGCGGACGCCGGGACGATTACCTCGTTGGGAAGACGGGTGCTCTCGAGCCGCACGTCGGCATACATGCCCGGGCGGAGCGGGCCGGGGTTGGGCAGACTCACGATCACGCTGCCGGCCCGCGTGGTGCTGTCCACCAGCGGCAGCACCGCGGCGATGCGTCCTTCGATCACGCGGTCAGGTGCGGCTGCTGTCGTGATCCGGGCTCGGCCACCCTGCTTGATGAGGGGAAGATCGTGTTCCAGCACGCTGGCTTCGAGCCGCATGCTGGAGAGACTCACCACGGTTACCAGCTCGTCGCCAGGGGAGACGCGGGTGCCGGCCGCGACGGGCACGGCATCGATGACGCCGGAGAACGGTGCGGTAACGTTGGCGCGGTCACGGTCCAGCTTGGCCTTCTCCAGCTGGACCCGAGCAGCCGCGAGCCCCGAGCGCGCCAGCGCATTCTCTCGACGCTCCGCTGATGGCGCCTGACCGGACACGATGGAATCCGGCACGATGTTGTCGGTGTATCGGACCTGCGCTTCGGCGACAGCAGCCTCAGCCGTCTCGACGTCCAGGTCGAGCGGCCGCGGATCAAAGCGGACCAGCGTCTGTCCCCTGCTCACGTGCTGGCCAGGCCGCACCAGCACTTCCTGGATAGTCCCGGTGACCTCGGCGCGCAGTTTGGCCACGTCGGAGCG
>DASSOW010000401.1:0-4484 GCA_035700175.1 Gemmatimonadales bacterium
CTGCACCGCCACTTCCACATTGTCTTCCACCGCCAGCGCCTCGTCCCACTCGGGCCAGCGCTCGTCGAACACGCTGGTGGCGTGCCCCAGCCGCTCCCAGCATTCCTCCGCGAAGTGCGGCGCAAAAGGTGAGAGCATGACCACCATGTCCTCCACCACTCGGCGATCACTGCACTGCGCCTCGCGCAGGGTGTTGAGCAGTTCCATGCAGGCGGCGATGGACGTGTTGTAGCGGAGATTCTCGAGCCCCTCGTGCGCCCGCATGAGGGTCTGGTGCCACTTCACCTCCACCGGCCGCGGGATGTCCCGCAGCACGTCGTCCGCCGCCGCCTCGCCCACCAGCGCCCAGACCTTGTCGAGGAAGCGCCGGGGGCCGCTGATTCCCTCGTCGCGGAAGTCACCACCTTCCTGGAATGGCCCCAGGAACATGAGATAGGTGCGGAAGGTGTCCGCGCCCCACCTGGCGATGTACTCGTCGGGGATGACGACATTCCCCCGCGACTTGGACATCTTGGCGCCGTCCTTCACGATCAGGCCATGGGCGCGGAACTTGGCGAAGGGCTCGTCAAAGTCCACGTGCCCCAGCTCGTGCAACACCATGGCAATGAATCGCGAATAGAGCAGGTGCAGCACGGCGTGCTCATTGCCGCCGATATAGGACGCGACGGGACACCAGCGCCGGGTCCGCTCCTGGTCGAACGGACGGTCATCGAACTCGGTGCTGGGATAGCGCAGGTAGTACCACGCCGAGTCGAGGAAAGTGTCCGACACGTCGGTCTCACGCCGGGCCTTGCCACCGCACTCGGGGCACGCCACGTAGTACCACGATTCATCCCGCGCGAGGGGCGACGTTCCGCTGTCGTCAGGGCGGAAATCCTCGAGGAACGGCAGCTCCACCGGCAGATCCTTCTCCGGCACCGGCACCACGCCGCACTTCTCGCAGTAAATGATGGGAATGGGCGGTCCCCAGTATCGCTGGCGCGAGATGCACCAGTCGTGCAGGCGGTACTGCACCACGCCCTTCCCCGCGCCGGCCGCCTCCAGCCAGGCGATGATCCGGTGCAGTCCCTCCGCCGCCGGAAGACCGGTGAATTCCCCGCTGTCCTCCAGGATGCCGTGCTCATTGATGACCGGCACGATCTGGAGCTTGAACTTCTCGGCGAACTCGCGGTCGCGCTCGTCGTGCGCCGGCACCGCCATGATGGCGCCGGTGCCGTACTCCATGAGCACATAATCAGCGACCCAGACCGGGATGGTGCGGCCGGTGGCGGGATTGCGCGCGAAGGCGCCGGTGAAGACGCCAGTCTTCTCGCGCTCACCCACCTTGCGGGAGACCAGGTCCTTCGACGCTGCCTGCTGGCGATAGGCATTGACCGCCTCCCGCTGGCTCGGCGTCGTGATCTCCGGTACCAGCGGATGCTCCGGCGCCAGCACCATGAACGTGGCACCAAAGAGCGTGTCCGGGCGGGTGGTGAACACCCGGATGATCTTCCCCTGCTCTACCGGAAACTCGATCTCGGCGCCGTCCGAACGGCCCAGCCAGTTGCGCTGTGCGGTGATGGTGGTGTCGGACCAGTCCATTTGCGACTTGTCGTCGAGATTTTCGAGCAGCTTCCCGGCGTAGTCGCTGATCCGGAAGAACCACTGCTCCAGCGTGCGCTGTTCCACCTGCGCGCCACACCGCTCGCAGCGCCCGGCGATGACCTGCTCGTTGGCGAGCACGGTCTTGTCGTTGGGGCACCAGTTGACCGCCGCCGCCTTCTTGTACGCCTTCCCCGCCTTGAAGAGCTGGAGGAAAAGCCACTGGGTCCACTTGTAGTAGCGGGGATCGGTGGTGGACAACTCATGCCGCCAGTCGAACATCCCACCGATCCGCTTCAGCTGGCGGCGAAAATTCTCGATGTTCCTCGGGATCAGCGTGCCCGGATGGGTCCCCACCTTGAGCGCGAAGTTCTCGCTGTGGATGCCGAAGGCGTCGTAGCCGATCGGCTCGAAAACATCGTACCCCTGCAACCGCTTGAACCGGCCATGGACATCGGCCCCGGTGAAGGCGAACATGTTGCCCACATGGAGCCCCTCTGCCGAGGGATAGGGGAACATCATCAGGTTGTAGAAGGGCCGTTCGGCGCGGTCGAGGTCCGGCTCGTTGGTGTGCTGCTGCGCCCAGCGCCGCTGCCACTTGGCTTCGACGACGTCGGGCTGGTACATATGGCTGTCGGATTCGGAAGGCTGGCTCATCGAGTGACTGCGGTCCACGGAAAGTGTCGTCCTGTGCTGCGCTCGCGGGTAATGTACCGGAGCCGGGGACCTCGTGCCATGCGGACCGCTTGCCCAGCGCCGCCCCGGCCTCCTAGCTTCCGGCATTCCCCTCCCTCGACGTGACGGATCGCGGAGACGCATGACCATCGAATCACGACGCCTTGCGCTCGCCGTGCACACCGCCGGCGGCCTGATCGTGCTGCTGCTGACGGTCGCCGTGGGCGTGATCCTCTGGCAGGCCGTGGGTGCCACCTCTCCTGGCGATGTCCTCCCCGGGACCCTGGCTTTCCTGGCCGTTGCGGTCGTGGTGGAGCTGATCGTGACGACGTGGGCCAGCCGTTCCGTGCTCCGGCCGCTGGTGGCCGCGGAGCAGATCGCGGCGCGTGTGGCGCAGGGCGACCTCACCGCCGGCCAGCTGATCGAGGCCGACCCGGTGCTCCTCAACAGCAGCATGGGCCAGAGCGTCGGTGACATGGTGGCGGCCCTCCGCAGCCTCACCAGCACCATCCAGGGCACCTCGGCTGACGCCGCCGCCATGGCCGAGCAGATCGCCGCTTCGACCCAGGAGATGACCGCCTCGACCCAGGAGGTGGCGAGCACCACCGGTGACCTCACCGAGCGCGCCAACCAGCAGGCGCTCATCGTGCGGAGCGCCGCGGACGACGCCAGCCGGATCCTCGAAATCTCGCGGGAGCTGGCCTCGGGCGCCGTGGAGGCCGCGGAGCGGAACGGGGCGCTGGCGCGGGCCGCGCGCTCACACCGGCAGCGGCTGGAGGCCAGCACCGCCGACCTGGTGCGGCTCTCCCAGGACGCCGAGCATGGCGCCGCGGAGGCCGAGGCGCTGGTGGCGGCGTCGGCGGAAATCGAGAAGTTCGTCACCCAGACCAAGGCCATCGCCAAGCAGACCCACATGCTGGCGCTCAACGCCTCGATCGAGGCCGCACGCGCGGGCGAGGAGGGCAAGGGATTCAGCGTGGTGGCAGAGGAAGTCCGGAAGCTTGCCGCCCAGGCGGCCCAGGCCGCCAGCTCCACCAGCGATACGGTGCAGACCGTACTTCGGCGGGTGGAGAGCGCCCGCGACCGGCTGCTGCGGCTGGGCGAGGGCGGGCTGGCGGCGCGGGAGACGGCGCACGCGGCGGCGGAAGGGCTGCTGACGGTAGCCAACGAGGCCGAGGAAAACGATCAGTGGACCCAGCGCATCTCCGCCTCGGCGGACACGGTGCGCGGGCTGGTGGAGGGCATTGCCGGCCGCATGCGGGAGGTTTCAGCCGGAACCGAGGACTACGCGGCAGCCGCCCAGGAGATTGCGGCGGCGGCGCAGGAGTTGAATGCTTCCACGGAGGAAATTTCCTCGTCCGCCGGTCACCTGGCGGAAGCGGCGGAGAAACTCACCAACGCGGTGGGAGGATTCCGCCTCACCTGATCCCGGACGCGCCACCCCGGCGCCAGGAGCTCCCCATGCGTCGCGGCCGATTCGTCATCGCAGCGATCATCGCGGTCATATCGCTCATCACCTACTTCGCCAGTTCCAGCGACAATCCCATCACCGGCGAAAGCCAGCACGTCGGCAACATCACCCACGAGCAGGAAGTGGCGCTCGGCCTCCAGGCCGCGCCCGAGATGGCAGCCCAGTTCGGGGGCGTCAGCAGCGACGCGCAGGCGACCCAGCTGGTCAACAACGTCTGCGCCCGGCTGGTGAGCCGGAGTGACGCCCAGCAGGCCGCCGAGTACTACCGCTTCGAGTGTCACCTGCTGGCCGACCCCAACACCATCAACGCCTTTGCCCTGCCAGGCGGGCAGGTGTTCATCACCGAAGGGCTGATGTCGAAGCTCACCACGGAGGGGCAGCTGGCGGGCGTGCTGGGACACGAGATTGGTCACGTGGTGGCCCGGCACAGCGCCGAGCAGATGGCCAAGGCCCAGCTGACGCAGGGGCTGACCGGCGCGGCGGTGCTGGCGACCTACGATCCCAACAATCCCTCCACCCAGCGCACCGCCGCAGTGGCCGCGATGATCGGCCAGCTGGTCAGCATGAAGTTCAGCCGGAGTGACGAACTGGAAGCGGACCGGCTGGGGGTGAAGCTCGAGAGCGAGGCGGGCTACGATCCGCGCGCGATGGTGGAAGTGATGAAGGTGCTGGAGGCCGAGGCCGGCGGCAGCCGCCAGCCGGAATTCTTCAGCACCCACCCGAACCCCGAGAACCGCATCCCACGTATCGAGGAAGC
>DASSOW010000402.1:0-6346 GCA_035700175.1 Gemmatimonadales bacterium
AGGCCAGGCGCGGCCAGACCGTCCGCATCCGCTTCATGAATGAAGGGATGCTGATCCACCCGATGCACCTTCACGGGATGCACATGACCGTGATCGCCAAGGACGGCTGGCCCCAGCCGGCGCCGTGGAAATGCGACACGCTCAACATTGCCCCGGGTGAGCGGTGGGACGTGCTGGTGAAGGCCACCAATCCCGGTACCTGGGCCTTCCATTGCCATATCCTCGGCCATGCCGAGTCGAGGCAGGGGATGTTCGGGATGGTGACGGTGATGATTGTGGAGTAGGGGACTGGTCTACGGTCTACGGTCTACGGTCGACCGTTGACCGTTGACCCTTCTCTCCCCACCCCAAACGCCTTCACCCTCGGGACCGCATTGAAGGCGAACGCCACCACGGCAAGCAGCTCCAGAACCCGTCCCGTCATCGCGCCGATCGCTGACAGCACGATCCCAAGATTGAGCAGCACGTACGCCACCGACGGCGGCAGTGGCGACCCGCGTTCCTTGCCCGTCGCATGCTTGGGGAACATCCAGTAGGCCACGCCCAAGGTCAGGTTCCCGAACCATCCCAGCAGCATCAATTCGATGTGCCAGCCATGAATCCAGGGTGGAATCCGCGCCGGCATACCCGCCTTGGCTGAGAGCATGAGCGCGCCACCAAGCGATCCCGCGACCAGCGCAAGCAACGCGGTACGAATGAAGAGCACCGAGAGCGCCGGCACCTCAGCGCCCCCGGACCCGGGGCCAGATGGACCACGCGAAGATGGTCATGGCAAGGAACTGCAGCAGGGCCGCGAGCGGGAGCCAAGGCCCTCGGATCATGGTGGGTTCGGTGATCACGCGAAGCAGCAGGCCGGCATTGAGCAGCGCGAACACCGCCCAGCCCCGCCAGTCGGTGGGCGCCGCGCCGCGCTCCACCCGCGGGAACATCCAGTAGGCAACGCCGGTCACCAGCTGCGACAGCCAGCCGAGGACCAGCAGGTGGAGATAGACCGGCCAGGCGCCGGCGAGCCACGCGTTGCCCGGACTGAGCGCGCGCACTGCACCCAGCACCAGCGCCGCGACCAGGCAGATGAGTGCGCCGCGGATCAGCCAGCGAACGAGCCGGGGCACCGCGCCAGGTCAGTCGCTGTCGGGCATGGGCCGCGGCGGCGGCATGGTGTCGAGCGCCGTCGGCCGCACCTCGGCGTGGCGGATGTAGCCGCCGTAGAGCGCGGTCTTGGCCAGTGCGGCCGCCGTCAGCAGCAGCCCGATGAGTACCAGCCACGAGATCCACGCCACGCCGGGCCCGCCGCCACGCCGGAGGAAGAGGGCGACCAGCGCCACGGCACCGGTGACAGCCGCGACGATGAACGCGGCATCCGCCGCTTCCTCATGCTCATGGATCAGCCGGCGATTGGCCCAGGCGGAATCTTCCACCTGCTCTTCCGCTTCGTGGCCGGTTTGCCGGGCCACGAAGGCACCGACACCGGTGAGCACGGTGAGCGCGAGTGCCACGGTCACGATGTCCCGTCGCCTGGCCAGCAGCCCCCACAGCAGGACGAGGATGGCGATCACCGAGCCGAAGACCGGCAGGTGGTTTCCCATCAGGTGCAAGTGCGTCATGCTCCAGTCCATGGGACGCTCCGATCAGGACTTCGTGGTGGCCGCGCGGCCGGTGATTTCACGGATGTGAATTCGGAAGAGGATGTCACGAAACGGCGTGGGGTCTTCAGGTGTGAGCACGCTGGGTGCAACGGCGCGGAGCGCCGCCAGCGTCTCTTCCCGCCCCGTCGTCGGCCGGTCCTCTTCGTACCAGCTTCCCTGCACGACGACGCTCTTCCAGTCAAACAATCCCTCCACCTCGTCCACCTCGAACGCCACGTAGGGCGATCGCCGAAGCACGCTCACCTTGCTGCCTTCCTGCGTCCGGCAGGCGAGCCAGTCGCCGTGGTAGACATACCCCAGCGGCACGATGTTGACATACTCCCCGATCTGGTAGGCGATCCGGCCCACGTGATTGCGGGACAGCAGCTCCCGGCATTCACGCTCGCTCAGGTCGCGGAAGGTTGCCCTGGAACTCATGAGATCTCCACACTCGAACGAAGGGCGTTCAGGATGACCGCTACGTCAATGGCTTCCTGCAGCAGGGCTCCCGCAATGGGCTGGATCAGCCCGAGCGCCGCAAACCCCATCGCCACCAGGCTGAGCCCCAGCCCGACGTAGATGCTCTGCCGGGCGATCCGCATGGTCCGGCGCCCGATGCTCACCGCCTGCCGCGCAAGACCGATATCATCGCGCAGCAGCACCACGTCGGCGGCCTCGGCGCTGATGCCGCCGCCATGCGCCGCCAGTGCGACACCGACGGTGGCGGTGGACAGTGCGGGCGCGTCATTGGTGCCGTCGCCCACCATCAGCACGTGTCGCCCTGCTGCCTCGAGCTCCTTCACCGCGGCCACCTTCTCTTCTGGCCTCAGGTCGCCCCGGACATCCTGCACGCCGATGGTGCGAGCCACCGCATCGGCGTTGGCCTGCGAGTCGCCCGACAGAAGCACCATGCGCTCGAGCCCAAGTGCGCGAAGCCCGGAGAAGGCTTCCTCGAGCCCCGGCCGCAGGTGGTCGGCGTACGACACCACACCCAGGCCGCGCCCGTCTGCCGCAACCCAGGCCCGGAGCCCAGCTCCGTCCAGGGCGCCGAGGTCGCTGGCGGCCTGGGGAAACCGCTCCTGCACGTAGGATGGCGAGCCCACGACCACCTCGCGCCCCTCGACCGAACCCGCCACGCCCCGTCCCGGCGATTCCACGATGCCGGACGCCGGCGGCAGCGCCGGCACTTCCTGAAGCGCGGCGTCCGCAAGACTGCGCGCCAGCAAGTGGCCGGAATGACTCTCGACCGCACCGGCAAGCCGCAGCAGCTCGCTGCGATCCACTCCGCTGGCGACGGCCACGCCGGAAACATCGGGCCGGCCGATCGTGAGCGTACCGGTCTTGTCAAAAACGACCGTGTCCACTCGCGCCAGCGCTTCCAGGGCGCCGCCCGAACGCATGACGATCCCGTGTCGCGCGCCCCGGTTGATACCACCGATGATGGCGACCGGAGTCGCGAGGATGAGCGGGCACGGTGTGGCCACCACGAGCACGGCGAGGACGCGCGCCACTTCGCCCGAGCCGAGCCAGGCGAGCCCCGCCACGGCAAGCGTGGCTGGCGTGAACCACACCGCCATCCTGTCTGCGATGCGCTGGATGGGCGCCTTGCTGGCCTGCGCCGAGCGCACCAGTTCCACGATGCGGGCGTACTGACTCTCTTCCGCCGGCGCGGTGACGCGCACCGTGAGGGCGCCTTCCTGGTTGATGGCGCCGCTCTCCACCAGCGTGCCCACCTCCGCGAGGCGCGGCACCGGTTCCCCCGTGAGACTCGAGGTGTCGAGGTGTGACCGGCCGCCCTCGACCACCCCATCGCAGGGGATGATTTCGCCGGGTCGTACCAGGATCAGCTCGCCCGGCCGGATCTCACCGACCGGCACGTCGGTGATTTCATCGGTGACGCGGTGGGCCACCCTGGGCGCCGCGTCTTCCAGCGCCTTCACTGCCCGGGACGCCCGTCCCTCGGCGTAGCGCTCCAGCGCCTCGCCGCCGCTCTGCATCAGCACCACCACCAGCCCCGGGATCGGTTCACCGAGGAGTACGGCGGTGATGATGGCCAGCGAGGCGACGACGTCGGCAGCAAACTGCCCGCGCAGCAGCCCACGAAGCGTGCGCCAGACGATCGGCGCACCGAAAAGCACGAGCGCCGCGGTCAGCAGGAACCGGGCGCTCGGCATGGTCAGCGTACCGGCGCCGTCTCCGGCCGCCGCAGCATGAATCCTACCCCGCGCACCGTGCCGATCAGCGGCGCGCCCGACGGATCCTTCAGCTTCCGGCGCAGGTTGCCGACGTGCACGTCCACCACGTTGCTCTCGGGATCGAAGTGCATGTCCCACACCTTCTCGAGCAGCGTGGTGCGCCGCACCACCTCGTCGGGATGCAGCATGAAGTACTCGAGGAGCTGGAACTCCTTGGGCGTGAGGTTGAGCTTCTTGCCGTTGAGCGTCGCTTCGTGCCGGAGGCGGTCCACCTCGATGCCGCCCACCTTGAGGTTCTCGACCCGCGCCGCCCCGCCTCGGCGGTGCAGCGCGCGGATCCGGGCCAGCAGCTCCTCGAACTGGAAGGGCTTGGCCAGGTAATCGTCCGCGCCGGCATCGAGCCCGCGCACGACGTCCTCGGAGGCATCCCGCGAGGTGAGCATGAGGATGGGGGTGGTGCGTCCCTCTCGCCGCAACTCGGTGGCGATCTGGAAACCGTTCTTCTTGGGGAGCACCACGTCAAGCAGGATCACGTCGTAGTCATAGACGTGCGCCAGCATGGTCGCCTCATCGCCATCGGGGGCGACATCCACCACATGGCCTTCTTCCTTCAGGCCCTGCTCGATGAACCCGGCGACCTTCCGGTCATCTTCGACGACGAGGATTTTCATTGCTTTCACTCCGTCAGGGTCTTTGAGCTCACAGCTCACAGCTCACAGCTCACAGCTCACAGCTCACAGCTCACAGCTCACAATCTCGCCTCCTCGCCATGAACCACCCCTCAACTGATTATGAAGACATCTTCACGATTCCGCGACCGGAAGTTCCAGCAGGAACCGCCCGCCCTTGCCGGGGCGGGGCACCACCGTGAGCTCACCGCCAAGCAGCCGTGCCAGGCGGCGTGACAGCGGGAGGCCCAGCCCCACACCCTGGCTCTCCTCGCCCGGCCGGGTGACATAGATATCGAAGATCTGTTCGGCGTTCTCGGGCAGCACACCGGGCCCGTCGTCATCCACGGTGATGACGATTCGCCGCCGGGACTCGTCCAGCTCGCTCTGCACCGTGACCTGTCCCTTGTCCCGCGCGTGCCGGATGCCATTGGCCAGCAAGTTGACGAGAATCTGTTCCACCCGGGTCGCGTCGGTGGCCGAGGGCGGGATGCCGGTGCCCAGTTCCAGCACCAGCCGCACCTTCTTCTGCCGGGCCGCCGGCGTCACCCGGCCCACCGCGCCGCGGATGACCGGCGCCAGCTCCACGCTCCGGATGGTGACCTTGAGCCGGTCCTCGTCGAGGCGGCTCAAGTCCAGCAGGTCGTTGATGAGACTTACCGCCTGCTGCGCCGAGTCGAGCACCTCGAACGCCGCGGGCGGGACCGCCGCCGGGTCCTTCTTGCGCACCAGCATTTCCGACCAGCCGTAGACCGCAGCCAGCGCGTTCCGGAGTTCGTGGTTGACCATCGCGAAGAACCGTTCGCGCGAGCGTTGCAGCTGCTGAACCTCCTCCAGCAGCCGGGCACTCTCCTCGTGGAGACTGGCGTTCTCGATCGCCGCCGCTGTCTGGGCTGCCAGCAGCTTGGCGATCCGCTCGTCCATGTCAGTGAACTGGGGCGCGCCGATCTTCTCGGTGAGGTAGAGATCGCCCAGCGTGCCGCGCCGGCCCACCACCGGCACGCCGAGGAACGAGTGCATGGGAGGGTGATTGGGCGGGAAACCTGCCGACTCCGGGTGTTTCGTCAGGTCCGGCAGCCGGATGACGCGGCCCTCCCGGATCACCAGCCCCAGGATGCCATGGCCCTTGGGCGGGTCGCCCAGCTTGGCTCGCTCCTCTGGGCTGATACCATACGTGGTGAAGCTCTCGAGCAGCCGGCCATCGGGTCCCAGCACGCCGATGGCGGCGTAGCGGGCGCCGATGATGGACGCCGCGATCTCGGCCACGTGCTGCAGCACGCCTTCGAGGGAGAGCTCCGAGGTGAGCAGCGTGCCGGCGGTGACCAGCCGCTCCAGGCGCTCGGCGGGTGGTGAGGTGGCGGAGATATCCATGGAGAACCTTGTGCCCGGTTTCACCAAAGTTTAATGCAGGGAAGGGTAAAGTCCGACCATGTCATACCAGTTCATCATTGCCGCGGTGGATGAATCCGGAGCGGGCCGACACGTGGCCGCCACGGCGCTCGAGCTGGCCAGCCGGGCCGGCGCCCGGCTTGGCCTGCTCACCAGCATTCCTTCCAGCGCCGTTGCACCGGCGCGGGCCGCGTCGGCTCGCACCGTACTGAGTGATATCGAGCACTCCCTGGAACGCGACAGCGGCAACGTGGTCGAGGCCACCTGCTGCGTGGTGCAGGGCATTCCGGGGATCGAGGTGCCGCGCCATGCGGAGGAGAACGGCGCCGACCTGATCGTGGTGGGCCATACGCCGCGCAGCCAGTCGGCCCGCTTGCTGGTGGGCGACACCGCCGACTCGGTTACCCGCCGCGCGCGGGTGCCTTGCCTGCTCATTCCGCCTGGCAGGGTGCTTGACGGGCCGGTGGTC
>DASSOW010000403.1:0-2715 GCA_035700175.1 Gemmatimonadales bacterium
TCGGGGTGACGATCGGGCGAGCTTCGGATCCCTCGTCCCTTGCCCCTCGCCCTACGCCCCCGCCCTCAGCACAAACGAATGCGCCCCAAAAGAGCCCGCCACCTTCCGCGTCTCCGCGCTCGAGCTGCCGGCGAAATAGTCGCGCTGGTCGAGAATGGTCAGCGAATGCAGCCCCGCCTCTTCGAGACCGGCGATGTAGCTCCCCGCAGTGCTCGCGCCGACAATGCATTCGGCCCACAGCTCGGGATTGGCTCGGCAGGCATCCGACGGCAGGGACTTCACCACGATGTCCGCCAGCTGCAGCCGGCCGCCAGGCCGCAGCACCCGCGCGATTTCCCTGAACGCCCGAGCCTTGTCGGGCACCAGGTTGAGGACGCCGTTGCTGGTTACCACGTCCACCGAGCTGTCCGGCAGCGGAATCGCTTCGGCGTTGCCCGCAAGGATCCGGACGTTAGTCGCCCCAGCCAGTTCAACATTGGCCTGCAGCTTGTTCCGCATCGCCTCGGTCATGTCGAGTCCGATGACCCGGCCCTCAGGACCGACCAGGTGCGCGGCAATGAGCGCGTCGGTTCCCGATCCTGATCCCACGTCCAGCACCACGTCGCCCGGCCTGAGCACTTCAGCCGCGAAGGGATACCCCACGCCTGCAAACGATTCGACCGCGGTCGGCGGGATCACGTTGAGCAGATGCGCGGGGTAACCGACGAACTCGCACGCTGTGCGGCCGGTGGGAAAGTGAAATTCCCGCGCGGGGTCGGTGGCGACATCGGTGTACATCCGGCGAACCGCGTCGAAGATGACCTCGCGCTGGTTCGATATGATGGCAACCATAACGGTCTCCTGGTCAGGACCCGCCGGCGGAGCCGCGGGGCGATGTCGAAAATGAATCGAGCAGCTGGCGCACGCGGGCGTCAAAGCTCGGTGAGATCTCCTCCCGGCGCAGGCTTCCGATTTCCGCCTTGAGCCGCCGTTCAAACTCGGCCCGCGAAAAGCAGCTGCGACAGGCGGCCAGGTGATGCTCGACTTCCTGGTGCCGAGCCTCGCCCAGCTCGCCATCGAGAAACTCGGCCAGAAGCCGCAGCGCCGCCTCGCAGGTCATGGGGGCTTCATCGGTCATTCGGGTCCTACCTCCTTCTGTTCCTTCCGCAGGCCAGCCTGGCAGGCATGGTCCCAGAGTGCCTTCTGCAATTGCGCGCGGGCGCGCGCGAGTCGCGAGCGTACGGTGCCGATGGGGATCTCCAGCAGTGCTGCGATCTCGGCGTAGGAGAGCTCCTCGACATCCGCCAGCGTCACCACGATCCGGAACGGCTCCGCGAGTCCCTCGATGGCATGGACGAGGTCTTCTCGCAGCAGGCGATCCAGGAATTCCTGCTCGGGTGTGCTCCACCACAGCAGGAATGGCTGGTGCATCCGCTCGAACAGCGAAAAGTCGCCTTCAGTCTCCAGCGGCTCGTGCGGATGATGCGCCTCGAACCGGTACTTGCTGAGAAACAGGTTGGTGAGGATACGGATCATCCAGCCATTGAACCGGTCGCGCTCGCGCAGGGTGGCCCGCGCGAGCCATCCCTTGGCGATTGTTTCCTCGACCAGGTCCTCCGCGTCGGCCGGGTTCCAGGCCAGCCGGCGGGCGACGCCGAGGAGTTCGGGGAGCAGCGCCTGGACGGCGTGCTCGAACCAGCGATGCTCCTCGGCCTCGGCGGTCATTCCGACTGTGCCTGCGCCTTGGGCGTATCGGCCGGATTGACGTAGGTCATGCTCCATGGACCCGTCCCGTGCAGCTGGATCACGGTTGTGCCCTTGGCCTCGGCGAAGTGCTGCATGCCGGGCTGCAGCGCGGCGAAGGTGCCGGTCGGCAGGGCCGCCAGCCTGGCCGAGTCGAACCGGCCTCCCATGCCTACGAGGAAGGTGCCCTCAACCACGGTGACGTGTTCCACGCCCGGATGAAAATGGGGCGGGATGCGATACCCGTCGGGCATCGAGAGCCGCATGGTGTAAGGGCCGGCCTTCGTGGGATCGCCCTCGAGGACGGAGAGCTTGGCGCCGGCCGGGAGGATGGTTGGCGCCGGACCCCAGGTCATCTTGTCCGGGAAAGCGACGATGGGCTTGGCTTGAGCATGCAGCGAAGTGGCGCCGAGCGCCAGCGCGAGGGCCGCAACGCTCATGGGGAAACGCATGTCTGCCTCCGGTGGTGGGGGATACGAGGCCCAACTGGCCTCATATTGTTCCGACGCCGGAGGTGGGGTTTGGTTCCCTCAGACGGGGTGGGCTGGTTGTCGCCCTGAGCGAGCGGCGCGAGCGAAGGGGCGGAGTGCCGCCCGGCGTCGGCCCCTTCGGTCGCCACGCTCCCTCTGGGTGACAACGTCGGGTGTCCCTCGACTCTCGACCCACCCGCCCATCCCGCCCATCCCGCCCATCCTGACAGCCCATCCGACTTATCTTCCCATTTCCCCTCCGTCCCGCACCCGAGGCCATCCGCGCATGTCATTCCCGCGCGTTAGCACGATCGCCGCGCTCCTGTCGTTCGCCGCGCTAGCTGTTCCGGCGCAACTCGCCGCCCAGTCGAAGCCGCCGTCGCGCTACGACGCGCGGCAGGTGTTCGACCCGCTGTTCATGGCAGAGCCGGGGACGGCTTATAGGAGCGCGGATGGCTCGCCGGGTCCCGACTACTGGCAGAACCGCGCGGATTACAAGATCGAGGCCAGGCTCGACGAGCGC
>DASSOW010000404.1:0-4324 GCA_035700175.1 Gemmatimonadales bacterium
TCAGCCAGGAGCTGTGAAAAGCGGAAACTGAAATAAGATGCAAGGAGTGCACCATAATGCAACGTGGAGCACCAATCCATAAGCCCTTGTGGCGCAAAGCTTTGCGACAGCATTAATCCGTTGTTTCTGCGCCGCACGTGATGAGCGCACGCGCCAGGTGTGGCTAGCTGGCGGCGACCAGCGCCTTGAACTGGGGAGTGCTGCGCAGGTCGCGGAGCCACCAGCCGTTGTCGGTCGCCAGCGCGGCGCGCTGGGTCGGGTTGGCGGCCAGCCACCCCTTCAGGGCTTCTATGGCGGCTGTCGTGTCGTTCAGCATGGTGTGAACGAACGCGTTCATGATCAGCAGGTCCCTGGGCGCATCCACTTCCGCGTCGCCCTTGGCGCCGTCCGCCACGTGGCGGGCGCTGTCGGCCAGCCCAGCCCGGGCCAGCACCGCGGCGACGGCGGCTCGCGCCTTCAGTCGTTCGAACGGTCGGCGCGGCTCCGGTGCCATTTTCACCACGCTGTCCGCCAGGCGCCAGGCGAGCGGTACGTCAGGGTTCCTTGCCTTGGTGGTCATGATCCAGAGCTGGCAACTGATAAAACGAAAATCGTCCGGAAAACGGCTCACCCCTTCGTCGCACCACCGCGCCGCGTCCACGAACTGCTCCAGGTCGTAGGACGTGTCGTACAGGCGGCTGAGGATCTGGTTGGCGTTGCTGAGGTACGCATCGGCCTCGTAGGCGCGTTGCGCCGCAAGCTTGGTATCGGTTTCCCCGCCCGGCAGCTGGTAATACAGGTGGCTCAGGATATACCACGCGCCGGCCTGCGCCGGCCGGATGGTCGTGGCCGTCTCCAGGTCCGAGCGTGCCTGCGCCAGCGTCCGTGCCTTGGTGGCACTATCGGTCGCGAGCCCGAGCACATAGCCGAGATAGCGAAGCGTCCCGCGTGCCTCGAGGGCATCGGGGTTTCGAGGCTCCAATGCCAGCGCGCTATCGGCGAACGCGATGCCCTTGTCGATCCAGGGCTTGGCCGCGAGCGGATCCTGGCCCTGCAGGCGCGACTGCTGGTACGCCTGCGTCGCCCGGCCAATGAGCGGGTCCGCCCAGCGCGGGTCGGCCGCGTGCGCGGCAGCATAGAGTGAATCAGCGCTCGCGAACTCCGCCGTGGCTCTGGTAGCGCCGGCTTCATCGGTGAGGTCGGCGGCGGCCCGCTTCCGCAGCTCCTGCGCTCGCTGCACCAGCATCCACGCCTGCGCACTCGACGCGCCCGCCCGCTGCTGGCGGACTTCGATTGCCTGGCCGAGGCGGCGACGGATCAGGCGTGCCACCTCTCCAGCCAGGCTGTCCTGGATGCTGAGCACGCTGCCGATCGGCTGGTCAAACTTCGCCTGGTCGAAATCGGCGCCGCTGCCCCCATCGATGAGGCGAATCGTCACCTGGAGCTGGTCGCCTCGCCGCTCGATTCCGCCGCGCACCACTGTGCCCACGTGGAGAATGCGCGCAATGCTGTCCGGAGCGAGACTGTCGCCGCGATACGGTCCCACGCCATTCGCCGAGATGACCGAGAGTGTGGGCACCTCACCAAGCTGGCGAATCAGCCCCTCGGTGAGCCCGTCGGCGAGGTAGCCCAGAGAGTCGGCGGGATTGAAGGCCTGGAAATACAGCACTGCGATGCTATGCGGATCGAACTCGCTGCTGGCGCCCGCGACCACGGGCGGGCTCCTGAAATGGCGCCAGGCCCACGCGCCACTGGCCAGCGCAAGCGCGGCCAAGGCGCCGCCAACCACCCAGCGGGTGCGCCGCCTGGCCGGCACGCCGACGGGCGTGACGCGAGTCGGCGTGCGACGCTGCGCCCCGGGCGCGCGCCGGGCCGCCGTGCGCGTCATGGTCGCTTCCGCTTCCGACATCGCCAGACTGTCGATGAACTCCTGCATGGTCTGGAACCGGTCGGCCGGGGTCTTTTCCAGCGCGCGCATGACGGCGTCTTCCACTTCATCGGGCACCGACGGCCGCACCACCTGCAGGCTGGGCACGGTTTCCATCGAATGCCGCGCGATGATGGCCATGGCGTTGGGCCCGCTGAACGGCGGCTGGCCGATCAGCAGCTCGTAGAGCACGCACCCCAGGCTGTAGATATCGCTGCGCGCATCGACGTGCGCGCTGCCCATCGACTGCTCGGGGCTCATGTAATGCGGCGTGCCGATGGCCATGCCGGTCTGGGTCAGCTTCTCGCCGGCCTCGTCCACCGCGCGGGCGATCCCGAAATCGGCCACCAGGGCATGCCCGCCCATGAGGAGGATGTTTTCCGGCTTGATGTCCCGGTGGACCACACCATGCTTGTGGGCAAAGTGCAGTGCCTCGGCGGCTTCACGCGTAATCTGGAGGGCGTCGTGCAGTGGAAGCTGCTGGTCCTTGTCGAGGCGGTCACGCAGCGACTCGCCCGCGATGAAGGGCATGACGTAGTAGAGGAGCCCGTCTTCCTCACCCGAGTCGTACAGGCCGAGAATATTGGGGTGCTGCAGCGTGGCAGCGACGCGGATTTCGCGGAGGAACCGGTCGGCACCGATCGAGGCGGCCAGCTCCGGCTTGAGGACCTTGATCGCCACCTGGCGCTCATGCTTGAGATCGCGCGCAAGATAGACGGTCGCCATGCCGCCCTCGCCAACCTGGCGCTCAACGGCGTACCGGTCTCCCAAGGCGGAAATCAGCCGGTCAACGGGAGCAGTCACTGGGAGGCCTCGAGTGGTGCCGGGATCTGTCTGGAAATAGAAGCGTAATGTGCGGATGTGGCGCGGTTGGGGCAAGTTGGACGCGGGTGGAGGGTCGCAGGTCGCAGGTCGCTAGTCCCGCGACCTGCGACCTCCAACCACACCACCAGCCGCAGTCCCCACAGCATCACGCCACATGCGATTGGCAGCAAGGTGAGCCCCAGCGAGAAGACAAATCCGTACCGGAACAGCACCGGCTCGGCGACTGCTGCGCGGGGACCGAACCAGTTCCGGATCAGCAGGTCGGCCGGGGCGCCGAGGCAGTAGAAGAGGTTGGCCAGGATGCCATAGACCACCACGGCCGGCCAGGGGACGCCAAAGAACGGAAGGTGCGGCGGCAGCGCCGCCAGGAGCTGCAGGCTGGCCAGGGTCAGCAGCCCCGCCCCGCCCACCGAGACATTGAAGAGGAGCCGGCGCTGCTCCCACCAGCGGAACACCTCCCACGGGGAGCGCGGGCAGTAGACGGGGGTAAAGAAGTACTTCTCGACGGCGGTCATCACAGGCTCCGGCAAGGCACGGAGACTAACTTTACACCGTAAAGTAGATGGCGCAAGGGGCGGGAGGGCTCACGCCTCACGCCCCAGGTGGCCCTCGGCGCATCGATCCCCTGGCCTTCTTCTCTGCCACCGCGAGCGCCTTTCCGACCCAGGCGCGGAGCTCCTCGACATCCTCCAGCACCTCCTCCGGCACCTGGTAGTACTGCATCACCTCGCCATGCTCCCCGCCAGGACGGAACGGCCCCATCCCCGCCGCCTCGAAGTCAGGACGATTGGTGTCATCCACCTTGAAATAGAGCAGGTCGTCATCCATCAGCGCGAAGAACCGGTCGCTGCCGTAGATCCCGACGCCACCAAACATGCTTCTTGCGCGAATGTTCGGCGTCACTCGGCCCAGCTGCTCGAGGACGAAGGTGCGGTAAGAAGGGGAGACGGGCATGGGCGGTCGAGGGATTAGGGACCAGGGTCTAGGGTCTAGGGCTCAGCGCACAGCGCACAGCGCACAGCTCACAAGTAACTCACCCACCAGTCCGCCCGCCGAGTCTTCACGCCGGCATACCAGCGGCAGACGGGATAGAGCGCTACCACGACACCGGCCCAGATCAGGTAGATCACCGGCAGGTTCGCGGGCCAGCCGGGCGGCGCCGTGAAGGGGAACCGGTCGAGACTGGGCGACTGGAACAGGCCGCTCACGTCGCCAAAGCGAAGCCACGCGGCGCCCACCGCGAGCAGGTGGATGAGCAGGAAATGCAGGATGAAATAGAACAGCGGCACCTTGCCGTAGACCAGCATCGGGCGGAGCCATCCCGGAATGCCGCCATCGAAGGCCCGCAGCAGCAGCAGCGCCGGCCCCAGCGTCATCAGCAGGAAGAGCAGCGACGGCGGATACTTGTTGACGTTCATGAACGACAGCACCGTGAAGACCGACGACTGCTGCACCGACCACGGCACCGGATCGCCATAGACATTGATGAAGCGCAGGGCCAGGAAGCCGATGGTGAGACCCAGCCCCAGCCCGAGCAGCCACCGTCTCCTCCGTTCGGTGTCCCAGTGATACAGCTGGCCCAGTACGTACCCC
>DASSOW010000405.1:0-2332 GCA_035700175.1 Gemmatimonadales bacterium
GCAGGTCGGTGCTGAACGGCTGGAGAAAGCGGGTGGCCACCACGTCCCGCGTGGTCTCCGGTGGCACGCTGGTGACGAGCGGCGCGGCGATGGCCAGCAGCACGACCGTGGCGAGGACCGCGGCGCCGAACAGGGCGCGCCGGTCGGTGGCGAGCGGGCTCACGGCTCCCGCACCGTGCGCAGCCGGGGATCGAGCACCGCCGTGAGCCATTCCGCCATCAGGTTGCCCGCGACAACCAGGGTGGCGCTGATGGCGGTGGCCGCCATGACCACCGGATAGTCGCGCGCCTGCACCCCCTCGACCAGGATGCGGCCGACGCCGGGCCAGGCGAAGATGGTCTCGACGAAGACGGCGCCGGAGAAGAGCGCCGGCATCGAGAGCCCCAGGAGCGTCACCACCGGCACCAGCGCGTTGCGGAGCAGGTGGTGGAACAGGAGCCGGCGCGGCGCGACGCCCTTCGCGGCCGCCACGGTCACGAACGGCTCCCGCCTGAGGTCCAGCACCGCGCCCCGGACAAAGCGCGCCGTGCCGGCGATGCCGATGAGCGTGAGCGTCGCCAGCGGCAGCACCAGGTGGCGGACGGCGTCGAGAACACGGGCACCGGGGGAGAGGAAGTCGGCGTCGAGCCCGCTCGCGCCGAACGCCGGCAGCCAGCGGAGCTCGTACGCGAACAGCATCACCAGCAGGAGCCCGAGCCAGTAGCTCGGCATGGCGAAGAGGGTGACGGTCGTGACGGAGAGTCCGGTGTCGGTCGCGGAGGGGGCGCGCCAGCCCTGCACCGCGCCCACCAGAATGCCGAGCAGATAGCTGAAGCCGATGGAAAGACCGACGAGCAGGACGGTGCGGGGCCACGCGCGGGCGATGGTGGCCCGCACCGGTTCGCCGGTGGCGATGGACCGGCCCCAGTCGCCGGTGGCGAAGGCCCGTGCCCAGGACAGGAACTGGCCGGCCAGCGGGCGGTCGAGCCCGAGCGTGCGGCGCTGAGCCGCGACCTGCTCCGGCGCTGCATTCGGCCCCAGCATGCGCCGCACCGGATCGCCCGGAGCGGCGTGCAGGAGGACGAACGTCAGCGCGAGCACACCCAGCACGACGGCGGCCCCGCGCAGCAGGCGAATCGCCATGGATGCGAGCATGCGCCTATTCTACCGCATGACCGGGATGCGAGACAGGCGGGCACCGGCTGCCTGGCTGCTGGCGGTGCTGCTGGCGGGCTGCGGCCCGATGGCAGGCCATCGCGGCGCCACCGTGATGTTCGCGTCGGGCGCGGACCTGCAGAGCATCAACCCGCTCGTGACCCTGCATCCCCTGTCCCGCCAGGTGCAGCGCTACGTCCTGTTTACCACCCTGGTGCGCTATGACAGCCTGATGCACGTGGAGCCGTACCTGGCCCGGCGCTGGGACTGGTCGGCCGACCGCCGGACGCTCACGCTGCACCTCGTGTCCGACCTGCGCTGGCACGACGGGCAGCCGACCACGGCGCGCGACGTCCGGTGGACCCTCGATGCCGCGCGGGACAGTGCCACCGGCTATCCCCGCTATGGCGACCTCAAGGACCTGGCCGCCGTGCTGGCGCCGGACGATACGACCGTCGAACTCCGTTTCCGCGAGCCGCCCGCCGGAGTGCCCGATGTCCTGACCGACCTGGCCATCCTGCCGGAACACCTGCTGGCACGGGTGCCGCACGCCGCCCTGCGCCAGGCCGCCTTCAACGAGCATCCGGTCGGCAACGGCCCCTTTCGCTTCCAGTCTCACGAAGCCAACCGGCGCTGGGTCTTCGTCCGGAATCCCGGCTTTCCGCAGGATCTGGGCGGTCCGCCGGCGCTGGAGCGGTTCATCGTGGTGGTGGTGGACGAACCCGCCACGAAGCTGGCGGCGCTCACCTCGGGCGAGCTGGATTTTGCCGGCATCCAGCCGGCCCATGCCGACTTCGTCCGCCGCAACCCCGAGCTGGAAGTGCGCACCTATCCGCTGCTGTTCACTTACGGCATCGTGTTCAACACTCGTCATCCGCCCTTCAGCGACCTGGTCACCCGGCGCCGCCTCGCCACGGCACTCGACCGCCGGGAGATCGTGGACGGATACCTGTTCGGCTTCGGCACACCGGCCTGGGGGCCGGTGCCTCCGGAGCTCCCGGGCGCAGCGCAGGTCGCTGCCGGTGGCCGCGAGACTCGAGACTCGGGACGCGGATTCCGGGACTCGAGTCCCGCGCCCCGCGCCCCGCGACTCTCCTTCGATCTCCTCACCGTCGGCTCCGGCGAGGCAGCCCTCGAGCAGCTGATCCAGGCGCAGCTCGCATCCCGCGGATTCGACGTGCACATCCGTCAGCTGGAA
>DASSOW010000406.1:0-7911 GCA_035700175.1 Gemmatimonadales bacterium
AACCGACCGGCCCGGTTGGAGTGCTGCCGCAGTCCAGGCCGATGACCGGCTGGGCGACACGTCGCGTGAGTCCGTCCTGGCGGCCCTGCGGACGCCCACCCCCGAGCGGATCTTCCAGCTGAAGCGGGCGTTCGACCTCGGGGTACCGGTGGAGGAGCTCGCCGAGCGGACCGGGATCGATCCCTGGTTCCTGTACCAGCTGGCGGAGCTGGTGGAGGCGGAACGCCAGTGGGTCGCTGCATCCTCCGTAGACGATGTAACGCGCATGCGTGCCATGAAGCGGATGGGCTTTTCCGACCGGCAGCTTGCCACGTTGCGGGGCGAATCCGAGCAGGAGATGCGGGCCCGCCGGCACCGGCTGGGCGTGCGGCCCGCCTACAAGACGGTGGACACCTGCGCCGGCGAGTTCCCGTCGTCTACACCCTATCTCTACTCGTCCTACGACGAGGAGAACGAAGCTGGCCCGGTGGGCACTCGCACGGTGGTCATCCTGGGTTCCGGCCCCAATCGCATCGGGCAAGGGGTCGAGTTTGACTACTGCTGCGTCCGCGCCGCGCTGGCGCTTCGCGACATGGGTTACCGGACCGTCATGGTCAACTCCAACCCGGAGACGGTCTCCACCGACTTCGATATCTCCGACGCGCTCTACTTCGAGCCGCTCACGCTGGAGGACGTGCTCGAAATCGTGGAGCTAGAGCAGCCGCTCGGCGTCATCGTCCAGCTGGGCGGGCAGACGCCGCTCCGGCTGGCGCGCGGCCTCGAAGCCGCAGGCGTAAAGATCCTGGGCACGTCACCCGAGGCCATCGATATCGCCGAAGACCGGGGCCGCTTCGAGCAGGTGGCACGCGAACTGGGTGTGACCCAGCCGCCGGCCGGCATCGCGTTCTCGGTAGAGGAAGCACTCGCCGTGGCGGAGCGGGTCGGGTTCCCCGTGCTGGTGCGGCCCTCCTATGTACTTGGCGGCCGCGCCATGGAAATCGTCTATGACGTGGACACGCTCAGTGACTACTTCCAGCGCGCCGCGCGCGTCGCGCCCGAGCATCCGGTGCTCAACGACCAGTTCCTGGAGGACGCCTTCGAGGCCGACGTAGATGCCATCTCGGACGGGCAGCGCTGCGTTATTGGCGGCGTCATGCAGCACATCGAGGATGCGGGAGTCCATTCCGGCGACTCGGCCTGCGTCCTGCCGCCCTATCTCCTCACCGAGGCGCAGGTCGCCGAGATGCGCGAGCATACCCGCGCCTTCGCGCTCAAGCTTGGCGTAGTGGGCCTCCTCAATGTGCAGTACGCCATCCGGAACGGCGTGGTGTACGTGCTGGAAGTGAACCCACGCGCCTCGCGCACCGTCCCCTTCGTGTCCAAGACCACCGGCGTGTCGCTGGCGAGCCTCGCGGCCGCGGTGGCGACCGGGAAGACGCTCGACGAACTGGGCCTCGCGGATGATGTCGTGCAGCCGTATGTAGCGGTCAAGGAAGCGGTCTTCCCGTTCAGCAAGTTTGCCGGCGTGGACCTGGTACTCGGGCCCGAGATGCGCTCGACCGGCGAAGTGATGGGTATTGCCGATTCCTTCGGCATGGCCTTCGCCAAGGCGCAGGCAAGCGCTGATGGTGCGCTGCCGCTGGCCGGCAGCGTCTTCATTACCGTCAATGACCACGACAAGGACAACGTGGTGCCCATTGCGCGGCGCTTCCACGGACTCGGCTTCCGGGTCTGCGCCACCGAAGGCACGGCGCGGCACCTTCGCGCTCGAGGCATCCCGGCCGAACGGGTGCTCAAGGTCCACGAGGGCCGGCCCAACGCGATCGACCTGCTGCTCTCCGACCAGATCCAACTGCTGGTCAACACCCCGCTCGGCAAGCTCACGCAGCAGGACGACTACGCTATCCGCCGCGCCGCGTTGCAGCACCGGGTGCCATACACCACGACGCTCTCGGCGGCCTCCGCCGCCTGCGATGCCATCATCGCGCTCCGAAGCCGGGTGGGCGAGGTCCGCTCGCTGCAGGAATGGCACGAGATGGCAAGGGAAATGAGTGCGGAGTGGGCTGGGTAGGCGGACAGATGGACAGTTGGACAGGTGAACAGATGCCCACCTGGGAGAACTGTCCATCCGTCCATCTGTCCATCTTTTGACGGGAGCTTCCATGGCTGACTACACTGTCCACACTTCCAGCTTCGTCGACCAGGGCGCCCAGATCGGCGCGGGGACCCGGATCTGGCATTTCTGCCACATCATGGCCGGTGCGGTGATTGGCGAGGGATGTTCCCTGGGGCAGAACGTGGTGGTCATGAACGGCACACGGATTGGCAACAACGTGAAGATCCAGAACAACGTGTCGATCTACGAGGGCGTGGAGCTGGAGGACGACGTGTTCTGCGGCCCCAGCTGCGTCTTCACCAACGTGATCAACCCGCGCAGCCACGTCTCGCGCAAGCATGAGTACCGTGCCACCCGGGTCGGGCGCGGGGCCAGCATCGGCGCCAATGCGACCGTCGTATGCGGCGTTACCCTGGGCGAATACGCCTTCGTGGGCGCCGGTGCCGTGGTCACCGCGGACGTGCCGGCCTTTGCCCTGGTCGTGGGGGTGCCGGCACGGCGGGTGGGCTGGATGTGCCGCTGCGGCGAGCGGCTGTCGGTGAGCGCCGGCAGCGCGCGTTGCGCCGCCTGCAACACGGCGTATCGCGAGGCCAACGGCCTGCTGGTACTCGTTGACCAGGTGCCCCAATCTCGATAATTTGCAAGGCTTTGCAGCCTTTCAGACCCCCTATCCGGTGACGCGGTGAACGTACCCCTGCTGGACCTGGTGGCACAGCACGCCACCATCGCGAACGAGATCGTCCCGGCTGCGATGGCCGTCATCGAGCGCCAGGCGTTCATCATGGGGCCGGAGGTGGGCCAGCTCGAGACGGCCATCGCGTCGCTCTCGCACGTCCAGCATGCGGTAGCGTGCGCCAGCGGCACCGACGCGCTGCTGCTCCCCCTGCGCGCCCTCGACCTGGCGCCCGGTGACGAGGTCATCTGCCCCGCGTTCACCTTTTTCGCTACCGCCGGCGCGGTGCACAACGCGGGCGGCACCCCGGTCTTTGTCGACATCGACCCGGGCACCTTCAACCTGGCGCCCGCCGCGGTTGAAGCCGCCATCACGCCGCGCACCCGTGCCATCATCGCCGTGCATCTCTATGGGCAGATGGCGGACATGGAGCGCCTGACGGCCATCGCCGAGCGGCACGGCGTGGCGCTCATCGAGGACGCCGCGCAGGCCATCGGCGCCAGGCGCAAGGTGGCCGGGACCTGGCGCATGGCCGGCGAACTCGGCCACGCCGGCACGCTCTCGTTCTTCCCCAGCAAGAACCTCGGCGGCTGGGGCGACGGCGGCATGGTGCTTACCCAGGATGCCGAGCTGGCCAGCCGGCTGGCGCGGCTCAGGCTGCATGGTGGGGCCAAGCAGTACCATCACGATGAAGTGGGATACAACAGCCGGCTCGACACGCTGCAGGCTGCCATCCTGCTGGTGAAGCTCCGGCACCTTGCCGGATGGAGCGAGGCCCGACGCCAGCGCGCAGCGCGCTACGGCGAGCTGCTCCGTCCGGTCAGCGACGTGTGCGTTCCCGCGGTCGATCCAGCCGCCGAGCACATTTTCCACCAGTACACGATCCGGGCAGCCAATCGTGACGCGCTGGTGGAGCACCTTCGAAGCCGCGGCATCGGCTGCGCCGTCTATTACCCGGTAGGCCTGCACCTGCAGCCCTGCTTTGGGTCGCTGGGCTATGGTCCGGGCAGCCTGCCCGAGACCGAGCGCGCCATGCGGGAGGTCGTCTCGCTGCCGAACTATCCTGAACTGCGCGACGAACAGCAGGACGCGGTCGTGGCGGCCATCCGCGAGTTCTACCAGTGACCCGCACCGAGGAGCGCCGGCGCTGATGTTCGTCACCAAGCCATTCATCACCGATCGCAAGATCCGCTTCGCGGTCGTGGGCTGTGGTCGTATCTCGGCCAATCATTTCGGCGCGCTCGAGAAGCACGCGGAGCGGGCCGACCTGGTGGCGGTGTGCGACATCGACCCGGCTGCACTGACCAGGGCGGAGGAGCGCACCGGCGCGCGAGGCTTCCGGTCGCTGGACGCGCTGCTTGCGGGCTCCGATGCCGACGTGATCGTCCTCGCGACGCCCAGCGGGCTGCACTCGAGCCAGGCGGTGCGGTGCGCGGCGGCGGGCCGCCACGTCGTGACTGAAAAGCCGATGGCGACGCGGTGGCAGGACGGCAAGGCCATGGTTGGCGCCTGCGACCGGGCCGGCGTGCAACTGTTCGTGGTAAAGCAGAACCGCCGCAACGCCACGCTGCAGCTGCTCAAGCGGGCCGTCCAGGCGGACCGGTTCGGCCGCATCTTCATGGTGAACGTGAACGTGTTCTGGTCGCGACCGCAGGAGTACTACGACAGCGCACCCTGGCGGGGAACGTGGGAATTCGATGGCGGCGCGTTCATGAACCAGGCGAGCCACTACGTAGACCTGCTCGACTGGCTGATCGGGCCGGTGGAGAGCGTGCAGGCGTACACTGCCACGCTGGCGCGCCACATCCAGGTGGAAGACACCGGCGTCGTCTCCATCCGGTGGCGCACCGGCGCGCTGGGCAGCATGAACGTCACCATGCTGGCATATCCCAAGAATTATGAGGGGTCCATCACCATCATCGGCGAGCGCGGCACGGTGAAGGTGGGCGGTGTGGCCGTCAATCGGATCGATCACTGGGAGTTTGCCGACAGCCACCCGGACGATGCCAAGGTGGCCGATGCCAGCTATGAAACGACGTCAGTCTACGGCTTTGGCCACCCGGCCTACTACGAGAACGTGATCCAGAGCCTGCGCGGCGAGGCGGTGCCGGACACCGACGGTCGCGAAGGCCTCAACTCGCTCGAGATCCTCATCGCCACCTACCTGTCCGCCCGTGACGGGCGGCGCGTGGCACTTCCCCTGGAGTATTGACTGGATGACCATTGCAGCGGAGCTGATCCGGAAAGCCGAGCGCCGCGAGGCGCTCTTCGGCATCATTGGGCTGGGTTACGTCGGCCTGCCCCTCGCCGTGGAGCTGGCCCGCGCCGGCTATCGTGTCCTGGGATATGACGTGAGCCAGCGAGTGGTGGAGGGCCTCAACGCCGGCCGGTCGCACATCAAGGACGTGAAGGACGCGGATCTCAAGGAAATCCTCGACGCCGGGAAGTTCGAGGCCACCACCGACCCGGCGCGCCTCGCCGAGCCGGATGCCATCTCCATCTGTGTGCCGACGCCGCTGTCCAAGTACAAGGACCCCGACGTCAGCTTCATCGTCGCTGCCACCGAGGCGGTGAAGGCCACGCTGCGCCGCGGCCAGGCCATCATCCTCGAGAGCACCACGTACCCCGGCACCACCCGCGAGATCATGCTCCCGGCGCTCGAGGGCACCGGCCTCACGGTGGGCGATGATTTCTTCCTGGCGTTCAGTCCCGAGCGGGTCGATCCCGGCAATCCGAAATACCACACCCGCAACACTCCCAAGGTGGTGGGCGGCATCACGGCGGCCTGCCGCGAGGTCTGCTGCGCGCTCTACCAGCCCGCCATCGACACGCTGGTGCCGGTGTCGTCCACCGAAGCGGCTGAGCTCGTCAAGCTGCTGGAGAACACCTTCCGCAGCGTCAACATCGGCCTCGTCAACGAAATGGCGATCGTCTGCGACAAGCTGGATGTGGACGTCTGGGAAGTCATCGACGCGGCCGGTACCAAGCCGTTCGGGTTCATGAAGTTCACGCCCGGCCCGGGTCTCGGCGGTCACTGCATCCCGATCGACCCGCACTACCTCGCGTGGAAAATGCGCGGGCTCAACTACAAGACCCGCTTCATCGACATCGCCGGCGAGGTCAACTCCGAGATGCCGTTGTTCTGGGTGCGGAAGACCATCGATTCGCTCAACATGCAGGGCAAGGCCATGCGGGGCGCCCGGGTGCTGGTCGTCGGCGTGGCGTACAAGAAGGACATCGACGACATGCGGGAAAGCCCGGCGCTCGACATCATCAAGCTCCTCGAGCAGTACGGGGCCGACGTCTCCTATCACGATCCGTTCGTGCCGACGCTGGAGGAGAACGGCCATAAATTCGCCTCCGTGCCGCTCACGGCCAAGGTCCTGCAGCAGGCCGATTGCGTGCTGATCGTCACCGATCACACGGCACTCGACTACGACCTCATCCGCCGGGAATCGAAGCTCATCGTGGACACCCGGCACGCCATGGCAGGGCACTGAGGTGAAGCTGTCCGTCGTCGGCAGCGGCTACGTGGGACTGGTAGCCAGCGCCTGCTTCGCCGAGACGGGCAATGATGTCGTGTGCGTCGAGCGCGACGAGGCGCGGGTGGCGCGGCTCCGCGCCAACGACTTACCGCTCTTCGAACCCGGGCTCGAGCCGCTGGTGCGCCAGAACCAGGCAGCGGGGCGCCTTCGCTTCGTGACCGACCTGGCCGATGCGGTGGCGCACGCGCCGGTCATCTTCGTGGCAGTGGGGACGCCGTCGGGCGCTGATGGCGAGGCCGACCTCTCCCACGTGCTGCACGTGGCGGAGGCCATCGCCCGACAGGCCAGCGAACCCAAGGTCCTGGTCCTCAAGTCCACCGTGCCCGTTGGCACCACCGCGCGGGTCACTGAGGTGGTGAGGGAGGCCGGGGCGATCGGGTTCGAGGTGGCGGCCAATCCGGAATTCCTCAAGGAAGGCGCGGCCGTGGATGATTTCATGCATCCCGACCGCGTAGTGGTGGGCACGGAGAGCGCGGCTGTCCGTGGCCTGCTGAATGAGCTCTACGCGCCCTACACGCGGCGCGGCGGCGACCGGATCCTGTTCATGGATCCCGCCTCGGCCGAGCTCACCAAGTACGCGGCCAACGCCATGCTCGCGACGCGCGTGTCGTTCATCAACCAGATCGCCGCGCTCTGCGAAGCCGTCGGTGCGGATGTCGCGATGGTGCGCAACGGGATCGGGTCCGACCGTCGCATCGGGCGCGCGTATCTCTATCCCGGCCCGGGCTCCGGTGGGTCGTGCTTTCCCAAGGACCTGCAGGCGCTCATTCACACGGCTGAGCGGCTCGGCGTCGAGCCGGACCTGCTCAGGGCGGTGGAGCAGGTCAACCATCGGCAGCGCAACAGCATCGTCGAGAAGGTGCGGCGCGCGGCGGGCGGCCTGGATGGACGCACCGTCACGGTCTGGGGACTCGCCTTCAAGGCCGAGACCGACGACATACGCGAGAGCCCGGCCATGGCGCTCATTGACTGCCTGCTCGATTCCGGCGCCCGGGTGCAGGCCCACGACCCCAAGGCGATGCCGGCAGTCCGGGCGCGCTACGGCGATCGAGTGGCCCTGGCCGACGATCCTTACGCCGTGCTCGCCGGCGCCGATGCGCTGGCGGTCATGACCGAATGGCTGATGTATCGCACGCCGGACTTCAGCCGTATTGCCCGGGAGATGCGCCATCCTGCCATTGTCGACGGCCGGAATCTTTATGACCCAGTGCGCGTGGCGCAGGCCGGCATCCGGTACAGCGGCGTCGGCCGGCGGTGCAGCCAGGCGGAGGCGTGACGTGAGCATGCGAGATGCAATGCAGCCCAGCAGCGACCAGCTCATGCTGCGCGCCCGCGAGCGATTCGTGCTGCAGGACTACCATGGTGCCGTGCACTTGCTCGAGGAAATCACGGCCCAGGGCAATGCCTTTGCCGATGCCCACCACCTGCTCGGCGTCTCGCTCTCGCTGCTGGGGCACACCGAGCGGGCGCTCGAGCAGTTCGACCGCGCCCTGGACCTGAATCCACGCTACCTCGAGGCGCTGATCCACCGCGGCCTGCTGCTCAACCAGCTTGGCCGCTCAAAGGAAGCAGAAGAATGTTTCCGGCGTGCGGCGCTC